>JBNKYQ010000004.1:0-30948 GCA_050300975.1 Kordiimonas sp. | reverse complement strand
GCTAGACCGCGACAACTTCCTGGGCCGTATCCTGACGGGCCGGATTGAAACCGGCCGCGTGAAGGTGGGAGACCCGATCCACGCGCTTAGCCGCGACAGCAAGGTGATTGAGGTTGGCCGCATCTCCAAACTTCTGTCCTTCCGCGGGCTCGAGCGCACGCCTGTTGAAGAAGCCGAAGCGGGTGACATTGTCGCGATCGCAGGCCTGCAGACCGCAACTGTTGCAGACACTATCGCCATTCCTGAAGTGAGGGAAGCGCTGCACTCCATCCCGGTTGACCCACCAACCCTCGCCATGACTTTCGCCGTGAATGACAGCCCGCTGGCGGGCCGTGAAGGCAAGCTTGTGACCAGTCGTGTGATCCGCGATCGCCTGCTCCGCGAAGCGGAAGGCAACGTGGCCATCAAGATCACCGAGACGGACAGCAAGGACGCGTTCGAGGTGGCTGGCCGCGGCGAACTGCAGCTGGGCGTTCTTATCGAGACCATGCGCCGCGAGGGTTTCGAGCTGGCGATCAGCCGCCCACGCGTTCTGATGAAGCTGGACGAGAACTGCAAGAAGCTTGAGCCTTACGAGACCGTGCAGGTAGACGTGGACGAAGCCTACCAGGGCACGGTTGTGGAGAAAATGTCGCTCCGCAAGGCTGAGCTGACTGGCATGGTGCCATCTGGCGGCGGCAAGGTGCGCCTTACGTTCGACGCGCCTGCCCGTGGCCTGATCGGCTACCACGGTGAGTTCCTGACCGACACGCGCGGCACCGGCATCATGAACCGGTCCTACGACCGCTATGACGCCTATAAAGGCCCGATCGAGGGCCGCCAGAACGGCGTTCTCATCTCGATGGTTCCGGGCGAGGCCGTGCCCTATGCGCTCAACGCTCTCGAAGAGCGCGGTGAATTGTTCATCGGCGGCGGCGCGAAGATCTATGAAGGCATGATCATCGGCGAGCACAGCCGCGACAACGACCTTGACGTGAACGTCCAGAAAGCCAAGCAGCTGACGAACATCCGCGCCGCCGGCAAGGACGAGGCCGTGCGCCTGACCACGCCACGCAAGCTGCCGCTTGAAGAAGCCCTGGCCTACATCAACGACGACGAGCTTGTTGAAGTAACGCCTGAGAGCATTCGCCTGCGCAAACGCTTCCTGCTGCCGCACGAGCGCAAGAAAGCCGCCAAGGCAGCCGAATAAGCCAAGGCACTTGTATGGGCTTCATGCCTGTACAGGGGAGACGATAAGCGCTTCATATCGGTACAAGGCAAAGAAAACACTAAAGGCGGCCCCAGGCGGGTCGCCTTTTTTCATGCACCATTCGTCGCCTTTTTAATGCCGTATTAATCAGTATCTTGTAATGATGGAAATCATCACCAAATAAGGTGAATAAGAGGCCCACAAAGAGGGGCCATAAAAACACGACACGCCAACCCCCAAGGGGTGGCAACGATAAGCGAAGGAAACGACAATGCAGCACAAGCCTGTAGCAACTTATGGCATGACCAAAGCACAATACGCCCAGAAACTGGCGGAATGGGAAGCAGCCCAATCCTTCCAGCCCGGCGAAGGCTTCTTTGCGCGCTTCAAGAAAAAGCGCGGCTAACAGCCAACTTTAAAGCCATCAAGACTTCTGACGCCGCAGCAGGCCACCCTGCTGCGCGTTCCCGCATGTCTGCACTTCTGCGATCAAAAGGCACGCCCCCGCATTAACAGCTGTGAAAGGTCTTGGCCCTATACTGGCTTTATGGTTGGGGAAGATGGCATGGCGGAGGCCCTGAAGTGTTAATTGTAACTGGCCTGATTGAGATATCGCCCGAGTACCGTAGCGAGGCAACTGAAGCGTTCGAAAGGTTCGTGCGCGCCGCCCGCAAGGAATTCGGCAACATCACCTACCAGATGTCGGAAGACATCGACATGCCGGGCAATTTCCGTTTCTACGAGGAATGGGAAGCTAAAGAAGCGCTCACGCGGCATCTGAAGTCAGATAACACGGCGAAGTTCCGCCAGGCCCTTGCGGGCATGCAGATCTTGTCGATCAACGTGAAACGCTATGAAGCAACGCCGGTAAAACTATAGTAAAACACGAGATAGGATTTGACGCGCGATAGCCTCGCGTGCTCATAAGGGACTGTCGGGGAATTGGGAGAGGGTCATATGACCAACCGCAAGGTACAGGTTTTTTTCTACGGGTCATTCATCAGCCTGAGCGTGCTTGAAGAAGCGGGCATCAAGAAGCGCGCCTTCGCGCCTGCCTGCATTCATGGCTATGAAATGCTGATGCAGCCTGTCGCCAACCTGCATGAGAACGGGGACGGCGTTGTATACGGCATCCTGGCGAACCTCACCCATGACGAGCTGGACACGCTTTATAACACCCACCTGTCGTCCTTCACGGACTATAAGTACAAGCCTGAAGCCATGCTTGTGACCACCCGCGGCGGCAAGATTGTGCCTGCGCTTGTATATGTTTGTGACAACATGAAGCCCGAACAGGCCGAAACCGTTTATATCGAAAAGGTCCTCAAGGCCGCCAAAAGCTATGGCTTCCCCGGCTGGTACATCGACCATATCGAAAGCCACCGCCCTATCGGCGACCCGAAGAAGCGCAACTAGGGCGCCAAAATCCGCTCCAAGCTCCCGTCAGCACGCATCGCCTCAATCTCCTGCTGCAGCATCGCTGCCGTACAGCGTAGTGCCTCATGGTCCTGCAGCACCATTGCCGTTTCCTTGGTCAAGATGGGATGATCCGGGTCATAAACTAGCCCTGACAACCGCTGTTGCCGGATAAAGGCCAGCGCATCGCCGGAGGCCACCAGCGCTACATCCACGCGCCCGCGCGACAAGGCGTCCAGGTTGCTGGCTGCCGTTTCCGCCAGGCGCATGGTGTGAATGGCTGGGTTTTCCGTCAGTTCTTTCGGGAAGGAATAGACAAACGGCAGGCCCACCGTGAGGCCCTCCAGGTCACTGAGTGTTCGAGGCACCTTTCGCCCTTCCTCCACAAAGGCATAGATGGGCCGCCCGCTGATCTTCACCCGCACATCCGAAAGCTTCGGATCGAAGTTGGACCAGACCAGATAGGCGTCATAGTGCCTGTCGGTGAAATGCCGCTGCGCGCGCTTGTCCGAATGAACCTCAAGGTCATAGCGCATGGGCGTTCGGGCCGACAGTGCCGCAAGGAGCTTCACATAGGTTCCCTCGGTGGGGCTTTCCACCATATTGCCCAGAACGCCGCCCACGATACTGATATGGGTCTGGCTGGTGTCCCAACTGCAGGCAGGCATATGAGCCACCGCTGGCTGAGCAGCAAAAGTGCTACCAACCATCACCAGAGACCATAATCGGGCGTGCCAAGCTTGCATGCCCACAATCCTAAATCAGATGATTTAACAAGCTATTAGCGGGCACGACCGCCGATTGCACCGCCTCGCGCAGGCCGTTCATAAAGCGGCGATTCTGCCATAGCGGCCCATGCCATTGGACGTGAGCAACAAAAAGGCCCGCAGTGAAGCTGCGGGCCCTCGATCTGTTCTTTTGTCTTGCGGCGGCTAGCTGCGCAGCCGCTTCAGGAAGCGGTTCACCGAATCTTCCAGAATGCTGGCCTGGTCAGTAAGACCACCCGTGCTCTCATTCACTACGTTGGCAGCGCCGCTACTTTTCTGCGCCATTTCCTGCACCCGGCCAACGTTCTGGCCGAGGTTCGCTGTGCCCTGGCTCGCGTTCTGGACGCTGCGGCCGATCTCACCCGTGGAGGCTTCCTGTTCCACGACCGCCGCCGCAATCATGCCGGAAATCTCGCTCACCTGATTGATGGTGCGGTGAATCTCGTTCACGCCGTCCACTGTTTCCTTTGTGGCAGACTGCATGGCCGCGACCTGCTCCTCAATCTCCTGGGTGGCGCGGGCGGTCTGGTTCGCGAGGCTCTTGACCTCATTGGCGACAACAGCAAAGCCCTTACCCGCCTCGCCGGCCCGCGCAGCCTCAATCGTGGCGTTGAGCGCGAGGAGGTTGGTCTGTTCGGCGATATCATTGATCAGATGCACCACTTCGGCGATGCGCTCAGACGCGCTGGCAAGCGAGCCCACGCGTTCAGCAGCCGATTTGGTTACCGCCATGGCATTGGTGCTGATGGAATTGGCCTGTTCCACCTGCGTGCGAATTTCGCCAATGGCGCCCGTCAGGCCCTCTGTTGCCTCCGCCACAGAGATCATATCCTGGCTGGTGGCGTCTGTTGCGCTGGCCGCTGCGCTGACTTCCATGGTCGTCTGCTCGATCGCATCGGTCATGGTATCCGCGGCCATCTGCAGTTCCGCGACGGCGCCAGACAGGGACTGGATCACGCCAGAGACTTCACTTTCAAAGCTGTCGGCCAGATCGGCACGCATGCTGTCACGCTCCGCCTTCATCTGGCGTTCTTTGTCCTGTTCTTCCTGTAGGCGTCGTGTTTCCTCGGCGTGGCGGCGGTCTTCTTCCTCCCGCTCGGCTGCGGCTTGTTGGGCTTTCGCGTCGTCCGCTTCCTGGCGCAGGCGCTCGGTCTCAAGCGCGTTCTGGCGCAGGAACTCGGCCGCCTGTGCCATGGTGGCGATGCCGTCGCTGTGGTCTGTATCCGTGACCGGCTGGTCATATTTGCCTTCAGACAGATATTTCAGCTCCGCCTGCAGGCGCCTGAGCGGCCCCATAACACTGGCGGTAATCGCCCACGAAAGCGCAAAAATCACAGCAATCAGGATGGCTGTTACAATATAAACCAGGTTCTGGTGGCTCTCGAACTGGGCCTGGGACACGCGCCCCGCCTGCAACTCGGCCACCAAGGTGGAAAACTCCCAGACAATAAAGACCATGCCAACGAAGGCCAGAATGGTCAGCGTCCAGATCCGGACATTCACTTTGAAATTACGCAGAAAATTGATCATCTCGATACACAATCCCTAGCCTTTAAAGGCTACCCTAACCCCGTAAAAAATATACAGCTATTCGGCTCAATAGCACAGTGAGGGGCCGTTGCGTATCAAAATCAGCAGCGACAAATGGTCCCTTTCAAGCGCAAGCGGTCCAGTACGCTCAGCCGTGCCAATCTTGAAAACCGCCAAGCGCGCGCCCACATGATTCAAATAAGACAAAAAAATGTCGACACATAGCGAGGATATAGGAGGATCGGATGCGCCTGATATTGGCGATACTTTTCCCACCACTGGTGTTTTTCACCATTTGCCGCCCTTTCCAGGGCTTGATGAATGCTCTTCTCTGGTTGACCTTCATTGGCTGGCCCGTGGCCGCCATGTGGGCCATTTATGCGCTGAGCCAGTACCGCAACGATGAGCTCCGCCGTGAGTTCGACTACGACCGCGGGTATGGTCGGCGTTACCGATATTAGGGGAGGCAACCAATGATCACGACCCTGATTACCGGTGCCATCACGGGCTTCCTGGCCGGACGGTATCTTGAAGGAAAAAGCCTGGGCCCCATCGGTGATAGTGTCTTGGGACTGGTGGGTGCTCTTGTGGCCTGGCTGGTCATCGGGCTTCTCGGCTTTGGCGCCACCAACCTGTTTGGGGCAATCGTCACGGGCTTCGCCGGCGCGATCCTGTTGCGCTTTGGCCCACGCCCTGAAGACCAGCGGGAGCATGTATCATGATTGAGACAATTATCACAGGCGCCATCGTCGGCTTCCTCGCGGGTCACATTATCCGCGGTGAGGGATATGGCGCCCTTGGCAACATCATCCTGGGCATTTTCGGCGGCATCGTTGGCAATTTCGTATTCGGCGTGATCGGCCTCGGCCCAACCGGTTGGATAGGCGATGTCATCGCAGGGGTTGCAGGCGCCCTGATCCTGGTGTTCGTCTTTGGCGAAACCCGCTATCGCCGGCGCCACAGAAGGCGTTAGCGTAAACGGTCAGGCCAGTACATAGCTGCCTTGACGCCGTGCCGGGCAAGCCTGTCCGGCACGTTCTGTTTCAATACCAGGCTCGCTGCAAGCTCTGACCAGGCTGGGGATGTCTGGATGCCGTAGCCACCCTGGCCCACGTTCCAGAAGAAGGCTGGCTGGCCCGCGTCATAGCCAATCACCGGGGCCTTGTCGGGGGCAAACGTCCTGAGGCCCGCCCACTTGGCGTCGATCTTTTCAACGGCGATACCGGTGGCTTCCTCGAACCGCATGGCGGCAACCGCCACATCTTCAAGTTCCGGCTGGGCGTCGCAGGGGTGGCTTTCGGTTTCATCCGCCGGCGAGACCAGATAGCCCTTGCCTTCAGGCTTGAAATAAAACTCTTCGTCCACGTCGATGATTACCGGACCGTGGCGGTCAAACGGCATGCCATCTTGTTTCGGAACCGTAATAATAGTTCTCCGGAGTGGCTTTAGCCCCAGTGGCTTCACGCCTGATCGCTTGGCGATATCATCTGCCCAGGCACCCGCGCAATTGATCATGACCCGGGCCTTGACCTGCCCTGTGCGCGTTCTGACGTGCCAGAATGTGCCGTCATGGGCAGCGGCTTCAAGCCCGGCGCCCAGAAGCACCTCCGCCCCCAGCTTCTTGGCCGCGCGCAGATACCCCTGGTGAAGGGCAGCCACATCAAGATCGCCACAGTCCGGATCATCAATGCCGCCCGCAAACGCATCCGGCTTCAGGTGCGGCGCGCGTTCGCGAACTTCCGCCGCGTCCAGTAGACGTACACCCGGCAGGGCAGCGTGCATTTCTTCAAAGACAGCCTCTGCCTGCGCGCGCTGGTTTTCCCTGAAAACATGGATAGCGCCCAACTGGTTCATCAGCCGAGCGTCAGCGAAGCCGTCCGGCGGACTGGTCAGAAACTCTTTTGAAGCCGATGTCAGAGGCTGCAGTTTCGGCCCCCCATAGGTTTCGGCGTAGAAGGCGGCGGACCGGCCCGTGGTATGGTACCCGGCCTGCTCTTCCATATCGAGAATGACAGTCCGGCCATGGGGTGCCAAACGGTAGGCAAGCCCCGCTCCGGCGATCCCGGCTCCTATGATCAGAAAATCAGCATCCATCGAATTACATCCGTTGCGTCTTCCGGGCAATTTGTGGTCTAAAGTGACCGCAATGGCAAGGCGCCATTGATGAAAATCTTTGTCCTTCCACGTCACGGGAACTTATCATGACCGCCACACACCAGTCCGCTCCGCTCTCACAGGATCAGGTTGAAGAACTGTGCGCCTTTGCCTGCACACTGGCCGACGCGGCAGCTGAGGTCACGCTGGACTATTTCCGGCAACCCATTGGCGTGGACGACAAGGATAAGGGCGACGGCTTCGACCCGGTGACCAAAGCCGACCAGGGGGCGGAGAAAGTCATCCGGGCGCTGATCGAGGAACATTATCCAGACCACGGCATTTTCGGCGAGGAATTCGGCATCAAGGATGCGAACGGCCCCTTCGAATGGGTGCTTGACCCTGTTGACGGCACCCGCGCCTTCATTTCCGGCCTGCCAACCTGGGGAACGCTGATCGCGCTTCGCCATCACGGTGAACCGGTGATTGGTGTAATCGACCAGCCCTATATCAAGGAGCGTTACCTGGGCTGGCCGGGCGGCGCCACGCTGAACGGTATGCCCATCAGCACCCGCGCGTGCCCAAGCCTTGACAAGGCAACCCTGTCGAGCACCGACCCGAATCTTTTCAAGGGCACTGAGCGTGAGCGCTTCGATACGCTCCTCAAGGAAACACGCCTCGTGCGCTATGGCCTTGATTGCTATGCCTATGCCGTCATGGCCGCCGGCCACATGGACCTGGTGGTTGAAAGCGGCCTGAAGCCTTATGACATGATGGCCCTGATCCCGGTCATCCGCGGCGCGGGCGGTTGCGCCACCAACTGGGCGGGAGAAGCGCCGGGCGACTGTGGCCGACTGCTGGCCATAGGGGACCCGACGCTTCTGGGGCAGGTGCTGGATATCCTGAGAGACTAGGGCCTATTCAGCTGCTTTCCGGGTCACTGCGAAGGCCGCAAACTGGGCATTGAGCTCAGGTTTCGTCATATGGTTCACATAATTGGTGATGGTTTTGACAGCCACACCAATCACAACCTCCAGAACCTGTGCCTGCGTGTAGCCGGCTTCAAGGAAGGCCTGAATGTCGTCCTCACTGGCCCAGCCACGTTTTTCCACGACGAGGGTTGTGAACGCCCGCAGGGCTTCCTGTTTCGGATCAGACAGCCTGCCACCGCCTTGTACCGCAGATACGTCGTCCCGGCTGAGGCCCGCATTGTGCGCGAGCATGCCGTGCGCCGCCGTACAATAGTCACAGCCATTTTCTGCACTCGCCGCGACCAGGACAATCTGCTGCTCCAAGGCACTGAGCGTTGTGTCTTTGCCTGAGAATATGCCTGCAAGCGTTACAAACCCGTTCAAAGCTGTAGGGGCTTCGGCCAGCTTTCCTGCCAAATTGGGCAAGAAGCCATAGTTCTTTTCGATCATAGCGAGCGTGTCTTTGCTGCCCGCAGGGGCGCTGTCGATTGAATGTGTTGGAAACATCGGTATCTCCGTGGGTTGAATAATTATTTTGTACATAATTGTACAATACAAAGATAGATAACCGATTTTTATGTACAATGGTGTACACAAATATGTTACATCATGGTCGAACAGCACCGAGGAGTACTGAATGGGCCGCCCAGCACAGTTCGACAAAGATAGAGCACTGGATACAGCCATGATCCTGTTCTGGAAAAATGGGTACGAGGCCACCAGCGTTTCTGTATTGGCTGCGGCTATGGGCATCACCCGTTCCAGTTTCTACAATGCATTTGAAAACCGGGAGAAACTGTTCGGGCTGGTGTTGGACCGGTATAAACTGGAAGCGCCAGACGGCGTCCTGAATGATATTGCCAAGGGCAGCCCCGTATTGCCTGTGCTTGAATCCATGTTCCGCGAGATCTGCACCGTGCGCGCCAAGGACCCCGACCACAAAGGCTGCCTTGTGATCAATTCGGTCGCCGAACTTGGTGAGGAAGAAAAAGACCCGCCTTTTGTGCGCGACCTGTTCCTGGCTATGGTCGACAGGTTTGAACGCTTGATGCGTCAAGCGAAAGATCAGGGCGAACTGGCGCAAAACACCGACATCCCCACCCTTGCAGGCGAGCTGGCAGCCTTCCTCGCTGGCATCAACCTGATGAGCAAAGTGGTAACTGACCAGGAGAGCCTTTGGCTCACCTGCAGATCGTTCCTGAAAAGCCACATGCTGATGGCCTGAACTGGCGCCTAGCTATCTTCCATCGGGGCGGGTGTATTGGTCTGCAACACGTCCACGCCGAAATCAGGGCCGTTTTCAAGGTCGATAAACTCGCTGATGGCATGCCAGACCTGGGCGCGGATATCGTCCGTTTCCTTCAGTGCTTCGTGCATCGCACCCTTGATAACCACGAGGCGGGCGTGCGGCATCCGCTCCACGAGTGCTGTCTGGGCATCGTTATCGACAATGCTGTCTTTTTCCGCCTGCAGGACAAGAACCGGAGTCTCAATGGTCTCTGGGTATCCTTCAGAGCTCAATACCTCACAGGACTTGAGCGCCTCCCAAAGCCATTTGTAGGTGGCGCCGCCAACCGCCAGACGCTTGTCCTTGTTCTTGATGAAAAAGTCCTCATCCTCGAACCGTTCATCATCGTGGGTCAGCTTCTTGCGCCATCCCCAACGCCCTTCCTTGAAGGCCGTGTGACCAGGAATATAGGCAGCACCAAGGCCCAGCACGCGAGCAATGAAAGGCAAGCCTTTGGCGACCCACTTGGGAAGGCCCCCAGTAGCAATTTTCACCATCGGCGCCACGGTAATGGCAGCGTCTGCATAGCCTGGATGTTCTTTCAGAAAGCGCAGGATCACGTGGCTGCCTGCAGAATGGCCCATCAAGATGAAAGGCTTCGGCATCTTGCCTATGAGCTTTTCGTCAAAGAAGGCTTTCACGTCCGTCAGGTGCGGATCGAACGACCGGACATAATGCTTGTCCCGGTTCGGGTGCGGACGCCAGGACATGCCCTGCCCACGCAGGTCCATCGCAGCACAGGCAAAGCCAAGCGCGTTGAAAATATGCACATCCTCAAGGAACTTCTCAATGAATTCGGTTCGGCCCGGCAGGAAAATGACCGTACCCTTGGGCTCTAAAACCTTGCTGGCAGGAAAGCGGGCAAACCGGATGCGGCGCTCGTCCGGCGCAACGAAATAGTTGAATACCGCATCCTCCGGCACCTGACGTCGATGCGCCTTTGCCGCTGCCAGCACTTCAGCACTTGGATATTCGTCGCCCTTCGCAGTCATGGCCATACCGGCTTCAAGATCTTTTTCTGACATTACTTCCCACCCAGTCTTTTCCAATCGTTGCCATTAATAGGCACGTGAGACAAGCGGTATTTGGGGGAAGTTGGCCAATTTCCTGATTAATCAGTACGGGATTTCCTCTGTCAGGAAGCCCTTTGATTCACCTGTGATCGCCAGACCGGCATCGTCCCCAAGGTCGAGAAAGGCCTCAAGCGAGAGAATGGGCAGATATTGGTAACGGACCTCAACTGTCACCAGCTTCGTCTGATCATCAGGATCAACCGGTGAAGTGACAATAATTGCCGTAATATTGTCTGGATCAAGGCCCAGGAGGTTCTGTTCTGCGATCGCCTGCACGTCGTCAGACGTGGCGTCATAATGCACGAGGGCATAACGCGTGGCTTCCTCCGCGGCATAGAGCACCACCCCCTGCGTGTAGACAATGCGCGACAGTTCCACGAGCATGATGATGGCCCCAAGATAGATCGGGATGGTCATGGCGAATTCAACCGCCGCAACACCGCCCTCGTCACGGCATAGCCGCTTCAGAAGCGCCTTCAGGCGCTGGCAAGGGTTGAAGCACGTCATATCAGTTCAGCCTCGCTGTGACAGTCTGGCTGAGCGTGAGGCTGTCGGCGATAGCCGGGTAGGTCAGCAGCATGTCGTATATTTCAGTAATGGTGATATCGAGGTACGCTTTCCGGAGCGTGCCATCATCACAGGTAATGTCAACGCCGCCGGTGGTAGTGCAATCACTTGAAGTCCCGTCCGGGCACTCACAGTAAAGGGTTGCTGTTACCTCACGCTGGGCGCCCGCGTCCGCTTCTGGCGCTGACGCTTCCACCGCCGCAATGATAGCTGAAAAATCGTCATCTACCGGTTTGCGCACCAGGGCATATTGAAGGCCGGCCCGGGCGGCGTTCGCCAATTGCATGTTGCGGGCATAGGCCAAACCGAAATCCACCACGCCGATGGTAATGAGAGCGATAACCGTCATGATCGCAGCGGTCTCAACAACAATCGAGCCGTCCTCATTTTTCCGGAATTTCTGCAATAGCGACATGACTTCCCCTACTCCACCAACATGATCCGGAACTGCGGCGATGTCTCAAGGTTCATCGACTCGCAGATCGTATCATCATTGCCGATCACGCTGTCGCCCAGGAAGGACACAGTTGCCCCCCAAACCTGAAGGCATGATGGGTCGGCTTGAGCCCCGCCGGTGAACGATATATCGGCATTGGGCATATAGATAACGCCATCCAGCAACAGGTTGACGCCACCATTGAAGATGGCCGCTATGCCCGAACTGCGGTACGTGGCGATGGGGTCCTGGTAAAAAAGTATGCCTTCATAAGGGTCACCATCGGCCGTAGGCGCTGATAGGGTCGCTGACGCATTACCATTCATCGAGATGGTCCCCACGTCTCCCGCCGTGTCCCCGGTGAAGATGAAGGTCACGTCCTCCCCGAAGAAATCGGAGTTCGCGTTTGCGATCAGGTCACCACCTTCAATCACATACACGCCGGGCTCAAAGACGATATTCTGCCCCTGGATGCGAAGGTTGCCACAGTAGCGCCCCGGGGTCATGACATCATTGTCGCCGACATTGGTGTTGCCGGAAACATCACACCCCATATCCGTGGGGATTGGCAGGCCGGTGTAAGGATCGGTCGCCGGCGATGACAGCGATTGCGGCGGTGACGTGCTGGAAAGAACACCCCCGCCTGAAATTTCAATGTCGCCAACGGTCTGCACGGAAACCGTATCCAGCTCGGCACTGCCGCCAATATAGATCGCCTGCTCACTGACGCTGTTGGACGCCACGCCGCAGTCGGTCCCCACGATCGTATTGCCCGAGAAGTTCAGCGCCCGGTCTTCCGTGTCATCCAGCGCAACCACGCACTGCGTGCCGATAATCAGCGTGCCCGCCACCGCGCGGCCAGAAACCGTCACGGAAAGGGTATCGCCGGTCACGGCATAGAAAGCATTCAGGAACGTCAGCGTCACATCGCGCGAAACGATGATCTCATAGAAACCCGTTTGCCCGGCATAGTCCCCTTGCGTTGGGGGCGTGTTGAGCGTCAGTGTATCTGTGGCTGCGTCAAACCCGCGGCTGTTCAGAAAGGCTGAAACCTGTGACTCCAGGTCAGCGTCCGAGAAATTGTTGCCGGAGTGAACGGTATCGATCGCGGCCATATCCGTTAGATTCTGGACATCGCGGCGCTCCATGTACCAGCCGGACACATCCATGCCCAACCCTGCAAAACCCAAGATTGCCGGGAGCATGAAAGCACTCAGGGTGATCATGCCGGCACTTTCGTCGCGCAAAAAGCGCCTTATTTTTGAAAGCTGTATCATCCGAATCGTTGCCTATCGTTTCGGTCGTATTGCCTGAACCTGACACGATAAGGAGGAATTCTTTAAATTCGGTGCATGAATAGCCCGTATTTTAGCAAAATTGCGGCGCTAGACGTCTCTCTTTAATGTCTTTAACTATCTGTAAAACAAAAGAAAACCAAAGATCGCATCTGCACAACCTTGCATGCGCTTCGAGGCAATTTGCCTAAAATTTTTGGCGTTCCTTTACATCACTCCGAAATGGGGCCCACGCTTGCCATTAAACAGGCACAACTCCAGGGTTTCAGGCAATGACACGATGGACGGATAGGACAGGCCGGGCGTTCCAGATAGCAAAGAATTTGCTGGACCGTTTCCGCCGAAATCAAGAGGGCAGCCTTATGCCCATGGTGGCAGGCAGCATGCTGACCCTGACCGCCGCCGCGGGGCTGACTATCGACGGCGCCCGTGTCTTCTACGTCAAGGACGTGCTTCAGAAGTCCCTTGATTCCGCAGGGCTCGCCGCAGGCCATGCCATGGACGTTGACACGATGGAGGCTGACGCCATCGCGTTTTTCAATGCCAACATGGCCGCAACCGGCGGCATAGCGTCGGCCAGCGACATGAATATTGTCATCAGCGGCGACAACGAACTGATCACCCTGACCGCCACCGCTTCCGTCGAAGCCACCTTCATGACGCTGTTTGGCTATGATTCCCTCACCGTCTCTGTTGATACGGAGATCTCCCGCGAGACCCGGGGTATGGAGCTTGTGCTGGTCATGGACAATACCGGGTCGATGGCGCGCGACAACAAGATGACAACCATGCAGGACGCTGCCACCAACCTGATCGACGTGGTCTATGGCGATGACGAAACCAACACCAACCTCTGGGTTGGCGTGGTGCCCTACATCACCCACGTCAATGTTGGCAACGCCCACTATGACTGGCTGTCCGAAGCCGGCAAGACAAAGGTCGATAATGAATATACCCCAACCGAATGGATGGGGTGCCTGGAGGCGCGCCCCGGTGGCGAGGACCAGACCGACACACCACCCAGCCTTGCTGCTTTCGAGCCCTACTTCTGGGAAGATACAGACTATTCGACAATGAGATACAGCCGCCGCCGGGGCTGGTATGAAGTCGAAGAAGATAACCCCTGGATTGATGACGACACAGGCATTCGCACCATCAATGAGGTGAACAACTCATCGTCCGCCCTTGGCCCCAACCGGGGTTGCGGCCCTCAGATCACGCCCCTCGTTGCGGAAAAAACGACTATCCTCAACGCGATCGACGAAATGGAGCCCTGGAGCTTCGGCGGCACCGCCGCCAACCTTGGGCTGGTCTGGGGCTGGCGGGTTCTTAGCCCCAGCTGGCGCGGCGAATGGTCGGGCAGCCCAGCCAACCTGCCGCTCGATTATGATGAGCCCTTCATGGACAAGGTCATTGTCATGCTGACGGACGGTGTCAACCAGTTCATCAGCGCCGATGCGGCGCTCGGGGGATCAGATTATACGGCCTATGGCCGCATCGACGACTTCGGCTTCAGCAGCATCAGCAACGCCCGGGACGAGCTGGACGACCGCTTCGACGCTACCTGCGCCAATATCAAGGCTGACGGCGTTATCATCTATACCATCACCTTTGGGAGCACACCGGACACTGACACCCAGGCCGCCTATTCAGCGTGCGCCACCAACCCGTCCTTCTATTTCCATGCGCCAACAGCATCGTCCCTGCAGGAGGCGTTCGAGACCATCGGCAGGCAACTGTCCAACCTCAGGCTTTCGAAGTAGGGGGCGGCATGCAAAGCAGGCCCTGGATAAAACGGTTTCGCGATAGAACAGAAGGCTCTGTTGTCATCGAGGCAGCGCTCGGCCTGCCCATCCTGCTAGCGGTGATGGTTGGGGTTCTTGAGGTTGGCAACTACTTCTTCGTAAACGCAGCACTTGAAAACGCGGTTCTTCGGGCGTCACGATTTGGGGTCACAGGCGACAATGCCGCGGGCACAACGCGGGAAGAGCAACTGCTTCAGATCGTTGAAGAGGAAACCTTCGGCTGGATCGATATGAACCAGGTGACCGTTGAAACACTGGTTTATGAACAGTTTTCGGATATCGGCAATGCCGAGCCCTACACCGATGCGAATGACAGCGGCACCTATGACGCAGGCGAGAGCTATTCCGATGTCAACGGCAACGGTCAGTGGGATTCGGATATGGCCATCGCAGGCCTTGGCGACGCGGGCGATATTGTCCTTTACCGCCTGTCCTATCCGGCCATGAGCGTTACCGGCTTCGGGGACTGGGCTGGAAAGTCGATCACCATCAAAGCGACAGTGGCGGTGCGAAATGAACCCTTTTAGAAAACTTCTGAAGGACTTCTACGAAGATCGGCGCGGCGCGGTCCTGACAGAGATCGCCCTCTCCCTGCCCCTTTACATGGTTTTATTGATGGGCACTGTGGAAGTGGGAAACTATCTTTTGCTGCATTTGAAGCTGCAGCACACTGTAGTCGCTGTCTCTGACCTTGCCACACGCGATGAGGAGATCACTGAGGCGGTGATGGCTGACATCTTCCAGGTCGTGCCCCAGATCATGAGCCCCTATGACACGAATGCCCACGCGGTTACCTATGTATCCGCGATCAGCCAAGCTGAAGACGTTCCCGCAACCATTTATTGGCAGCGCTCTGGCGGAAGCCTGAGCCACAGCAGCGAGATCGGCAACGAGGGCGAGGCTATCACGGTGCCCGCCGGCCTGACGCTGCGCGATGACGAGACCATCCTTGCGACAGAGATCTTCTTTAGCTACGAGCCCCTGATCTTTTCGTTCCTTGATTCATATACCATCAGCAAGACGTCCTATTTCCGGCCGCGCATTGGCGCCCTACAGGAAATTCAGCCCTGAGGTGACGTCATGACCCCGGCGAGTGCGACTCGCCTCCCGGCCCTCTAATCCGCCAAAATCCAGACATGCGAGTCTCCGCCCCTGTCAATTTAGTCCTTGTTTTGATTCGTATTTTCGGCCCAGAGCGGGCTTTGACCCAAAAAAACCGCCAATTTTTTTTAAAGTTTTCCCCACCAGCACGCCGTATCAACGCAGCATCCAACAGGTGACAGGGCAAATATCCACCTTGTTTTCGGCCAGAACCACAAGGACAGACCACAAGATTCGCCAACATTATCAATAGCTTGTTAAGCATGATAAAATTTTAGATAAATTTACTTTTGTTTTTACAATAAGTCTTTGTAATAAAACGGATTTTAGACTTTACGTTAACTTTTTATTTAGTTGTTCCCCGCTATAAAGGTTGCATCCAATCTTGGCAGCTGGAGAAAAACCAATGATTAAGTTTTTGAAGAAACTACGGACTAACGAAGAAGGCGCGACCGCCATTGAGTATGGCCTTATCGCCGCTCTCATCGCTGTTGCACTGATCACTGCACTGAACACCCTGGGCACTGACCTCAGCGAAATGTTCAGCGGTGTTGCTACTGAAGTAGACAACGCAACGCCGGTGGCTACGCCTTAACAGGCACCCAACGTACAGTTGGTTAGTCAAGAAACTCAAAAAGGCCGCTGGGGGAATAGCTTTTGCCGGCGGCTTTTTTAGTGAGATTGGGATCTGAATACAGATTTCGGGAAAGCAGTTCTCAGGCAAGATATGCAAGCAACAACAGCCATACATACAGGCATCTTTCTGGCCGTTGCTGTCGTGCTTATCCTAGCTGCAATTGAAGACATAAGAACCAGGCGCATCGCCAACCGGCTAAGCCTGATCCTTGTTGGACTTTTCGGAGTCACAGTTGCAGCAGACCTTTTGACCGGCGCGGATGTTATGGCCGCCATCGTTTGGCCAACCGTCGTCGGGAGCTCGGTCTTCCTGGTCGGCCTGGCCCTGTTTGCAACAGGTGTCATGGGCGGCGGAGATGTGAAGCTCTTATCTGCAATGGCCTTGTTTGCCGGACCTGAACTTGGGCTCTCGTTTGTGCTCTATGTTGCGGTAATCGGCGGGCTTGTTGCCCTTGCCCTCCTTGCCTGGAGCCGTTGGAGTAAAGCCAAATCGGAATATAGCGCCAAAGTACCATACGGCGTCGCGATTTCAGCCGCAGGGCTGTGGGTCTGCTTCTACCAGATATCTGCACTTTCGATCTAATTCGTGAAGATTTTTTAACTCTTGGGCCTGACCATGGCCTTGGAAGTGTGAGACAAAAGCCAGGAGGGGACCATGAACCCCAGAAGCCTAATTCTACTTGCCGTCGCAGGCGTCGGCGTATTGCTGGTAATTCTCTTGACCCGCAGCTACCTGAGCGGTCTTGAGCGGCAAAGCCAGCAGGTGCAGGCAGCAGCCAAACCTCTGCCGGCCGCGCGCATCCTTGTAGCGTCCAAGCCCCTGTCCGTCGGCACGATCCTGACAAAAGATCATGTTTCCTGGCGGCCTTGGCCTGAAGATGGCCTGTCAGCCGACTATTTCAGTCAGCCCAAGGGCAAAGTTGAAGACCTTGTCGGTAAGGTGGTTCGCACCCCTATTTCAGGCGGTGAACCAGTCACCAGGACGGCGGTCGTATCCCAGGGTGAAAAAGGTTTCATGGCAGCGGTTCTGTCCCCCGGCATGCGGGCGGTCACGGTTAAGCTGTCCCCTACGTCCAGTGTTGGCGGCTTTGTCTTCCCGGGCGACCGCGTTGACGTGATCCTCACCCAGTCCTTCGATATGCAGGGCTCGAAAATTCCATACGTTACTTCAGAGACTGTTTTCCAGAACGTGCGGGTCCTTGGCGTTGACCAACGGAGCCCCGCCGACACAGATGAGGTTAAGGTTGCCAAAACGGCGACCCTGGAAGTAACCCCGAAAATGGCCGAAAAAGTCGCCATGCTTGAACGCCTTGGCAGCCTGTCACTTAGCCTGCGCAGCCTGGCTGGTGGTAATGATGGCCTTCCCTCTGATCCAGACAGCCCTCCTGTGGGCACTACGCTCAGCTTCACGGGCAGCCCTGAAGTAAGCCAATTCCGCCCCGACGCGACCAAAGACGAAAAGCGCGACACTGTGATTGTTCGCCGCGGATCGGACGCGAAGGAAGTGGATGCGTCCGGAGAAAACAAGGAGCCAGGCAAATGATCAGGCAGATGAATTGCATGCTGCGAACGGCCCTTGTCGGCCTGTCGGTAACAGCCGCCGTGTCGGGTATCCCGGCAAATGCAGAAGCGCTCAAATCCATGGCTGGCGCAAGCATTGTCAGCGCTGGCGAGACATCCCTGCCGCTGCAGGTTGGCAAAGGCACGCTTGTGCGGCTCGACCGTGCGGCATCGGAAGTCTTTATCGTTGATCCGGAAGTCGCGGACATCCAGGTTAAATCCCCGCGCGTCATCTATATTTACGGCAAGGCGCAGGGTGAAACCAGCTTCTACGCTATCGATGACAAGGACAAGACCATCTATTCCGCCAACGTGTCGGTGACCAGAAACCTGGATGCCCTGTTGCGCGCCTATGAAGACATGCTCCCGGGCACGGCGATTACCGTCAGCACCTATGGCAACGTCATTGTGCTGCACGGTCGGGTCAACAGCCCCGACCAGGCAGCCAAAGCCGAGGTTCTGGCAACCGATGTGCTGGGAACGGACCGTATCCTGAACGAGCTTCAGATCACGCAGCCAACCCAGGTTAACCTCCGTGTCCGAATCGCAGAGGTATCCCGAAGCGTTGTGAAACAATTGGGGTTCAACTGGGAAGGTGGCTACTTCGGCTCCAGCTTCGGCATCGGCATGATCACAGGCCGCAACGTGGCCGACATTGTTGAAGACCCCATCACCCAGGGCCCTTTGAAACTGTTCCAGTTCCCCGAGCAGGGCGTCAAATCCATCTATGGTGATTTTGTCAGCAATGCGCTGGACCTTAACTATGCCATTGATGCGCTTGACCAGCAGGGTTTCCTGACGGTGCTGGCGGAACCAAACCTGACTGCCCTCACTGGCCAGGCGGCAAACTTCCTGGCGGGTGGTGAGTTCCCGATCCCCGTTCCCAGCCGGGACGGGATTGCGATCGAGTACCGCGAATTTGGTGTGAAACTGGATTTCACCCCCACGGTGCTGAATTCAGGCCGCATTTCCATGCGCGTGCGCCCGGAAGTGAGCGACCTTTCAAGCGCCGGCGCCATCCGGGTGGAAGGCATCAGCATTCCGTCCATCAGCACCCGCCGGGCTGAAACCACTGTTGAGCTTGGCAGCGGCCAATCCTTCGCCATCGCGGGCCTTCTGCAGAATGATGTGGTGCAGGACGCGGACAAGATCCCGGGGCTCGGCGACATTCCGATCCTGGGGGCGCTGTTCCGCTCCGAATCCTTCCGCCGCGACGAAACAGAGCTCTTGATTGTGGTGACGCCTTATGTTGTTCGCCCCGTATCAGACCGCCAGCTTGTGCTGCCGACAGACCGCTATGTGGCGCCAAACGACATGGACCGTTTCCTGAACGGCAAGTCGTGGGTACCGCAACCGGCAAATGAAGCGGCGAACAAAGACAAGCAAAGCGGCGCTTCCCTGAAGAAGCGTGCTGGCTTCCAGCTGGACTAGGCAAGAAGCACGGAAAGGAACAGGACCATGACCAATCAGGCAAAAATTCTGAAAACGGCATTCCTTGGCCTTGGGCTTCTTGGCCTGACGGCATGCCAGCACACAGATGTAGCGACCCCGTCGCCGCTTGAGGCAAACATGCGCAACAGCGTTCAGATGATCCGCCTCCCCTATGAAATCAAGTCAGAGGACGACGGCACAAGCACGCCGTCTGGCGCTACCTACAGCGGTATCCAGTCCTTCCTTAAGGCTGCGAACGTAACCTACGGGGACGTGCTGATGCTGGATCGCGGCAATGCATCCGACGACCGGTTGGGCGCCATTGAAGATTATATCAAAAGCCAGGGCTACACCTATGGCGGCACCGCCACCCTTGGCGGGCTGCCGTCTGAAGGCAGCGTGATGCTCTATCTGGAGCGCTATGTCGTGACGACCCCCAACTGCGGCGAATGGGCAGCGGAAACATCCAATAACGACCGTAACAACCCCAGCAGCTTCCACGGCTGTTCCATTACGGCAAATCTGGGCTTGATGGTCGCCAACCCGCGCGATCTGATCGCTGGACAAAGCGGCCCAGGTATAACTGCGACGGCCGTTGACCATCTTATCGGCCCCCTGTCGGGTGAAGAAGAGCCCGTAACCGGCGCTGGTGGTCTTCCTGGCGACACCAAGAAATAAGAGGGCGAGATGAACATGACGGCAAAAGTTGAAACAACCGCCCGCGAGCCCTTTGCAGCCTTCATGGCTGATAACGACACGCTTCAGACCCTGTCTGGCGTCGCCGGTAAAATCGGCTGGAACCCGGAAATGGTATTCCCTGGCGGCATCGGCCAGGCGGTGAGGGCGCTGGGCGCCATGCCTTGCCCTGAGTTCCTGGTGGTAGACATCTCCGGCAGTGCCGACCCGCGCGCGGACATGCAGGCGCTTGCCGATGTGGCCGAGGAAGGCACGCTTGTGCTGGCCATTGGCGACGTCAATGACGTGACGCTTTACCGCGACCTCATTCATGCAGGGGTCTTCGATTATCTGGTCAAGCCAGTGACCGGCGAACTGTTGCAGAATGCCATGCTGGCAGCCCAAGAGGCCCTCGTGGCTATCGAGGACGTCCCCGACCAACCGATCAATACAGAAAACCGGCAGATCGTGTGCGTGGGTGTGCGCGGCGGCCTTGGCACCAGTTCTATTGTCACCAACCTTGCCTGGCTGATGGCCGAAAAGGGCAAGAATACAGCGATCCTTGACCTAGACCTCTATTTCGGCACCTCGGCCATGCAGTTTGACCTGGAACCAGGCCGCGGGCTGCCTGATGCGCTGGATAACCCGCACCGGGTGGATGGCCTGTTCCTGGAGCGCGCTGTTGTGAAACCACACGAAAAGCTGGCCATTCTGGCGGCTGAAGCCCCAGTTGGCGCCTTCCGCGAACCCGCTGAGGGTGCGCTCGAACAGTTGGTAACGGCACTGGGCGAAAACTATTCCGACGTGATCGTGGATATCCCGCGCCAGATGCTCGGCGACAATGCCGACATGCTGCGGGCCGCAACCGACATCATCCTTGTGACCGATTTCTCGCTTCCCGCCGCGCGCGACTGTATTCGCCTGCTGGCCCACATCAAACAGGCGGCCCCCAACGCGGACATCCATGTGGTGGCCGACAAGGTGGGCATGGTGCCGAATGAGGTTGAGGAAAAGGATTTCGAAAATTCGATCGAATATTCGGTCGAGGTCAAAATCCCGTTCGACCCGAAGACAGCCATGGCCGCGTCACAGCAGGGCAAGGTGGTTGTAGACGCCATGCCGAACAGCAAAACGGCAGCGGCCTACAGGGAACTGGCGCAACTGATTGATGCAGACGCTGCAGAAACCCAGAAATCTGGGTCATGGTTAGACAAATTGTTAAAGAAATAGCGCTTTTATAGAGAACGGACAAAGCGAACCCAACTTGGTAAGTCAGGACTAGTTAAGCGGTATGAAATCGCAGGCATTTGGCAAAAAACGGCAGGGACTGAAACGCGGCAGCGGCTTCGGCAGAAGCGGCGGCGCCGCCGCGCAGCCCATTGCGCCTTCGATTGTGGATGTGCAGGAAACGCCTGCGGCCAGCCTCTCGGCCCCGATCACCGATCCGGGTTCGGTAAGCGCCGTGGAGATGCTGGCGTCACTGGCCGAATCCCAACTGAAAGATAACTTCACGCCTGATGAACTTCGGATGTCGCAAAAGGCCGAGGTAACCAAAAAGCTGCAGGCATTGGTTGAACGGGTCATGCAAAGCGAAGAGGCCGAGCTGTCCGAGCAGGAACAGAAAGACCTCGTTACCTATCTATTGAATGAAGCCGAGGCCAATATCGGCCCCATTGGCGACGCGGCGCCTGACGCGCCGAAAGCCAAGGACGCCAACAAACAGACCCTGTTTGAAGCCAAAACCCGCGTCCAGACGCTTCTGATGGAACATATCGATCCCGCTGCCGCTGCGGAACTGCCGCGGCCGGAACTTGCCGAACAGGTTGGCGAAGTGGTCGGCGAGCTTCTGGTTCAGGAAAAAATCAACCTGAACCTTTCCGAACAGCGCGATCTGGTGACCTTGCTGCTGGACGACATGCTGGGCCTTGGCCCCCTGGAGCCCCTGCTGGCTGACGACACCATTTCCGACATCATGGTCAATGGCCCCAACCAGGTTTATGTGGAACAAAAGGGCAGGTTGATCCTGACCGACGTGCACTTCCGCAACAACCAGCACCTGATGAATATCGCCCAACGGATCGTTACCGCCGTGGGGCGCCGGGTAGACGAAACATCGCCCATATGTGACGCCCGCCTGGCTGACGGCAGCCGCGTGAACGTGATCGCGCCGCCGCTCGCGATCGACGGGGCCTCCATTTCCATCCGGAAATTCACCAAAGACAAAATCACGCTCGACAAGATGCTGGACTTCGGCTCAATCACCGCGCCGCTGGCCAAGCTTCTAAAGATCGCCGGCGCCTGTCGGCTCAATATCCTGATCTCTGGCGGTACGGGCTCGGGTAAAACCACCATGCTCAACGCCCTCAGCCGCATGATCGACAAGGGTGAACGCGTGGTTACTATTGAGGATGCGGCGGAACTGCAGCTTCAACAGCCCCACGTGGTGCGCCTTGAGACCCGCCCGCCAAACCTTGAAGGCCAGGGCGAGGTGACAATGCGCGACCTGGTGAAGAACGCCCTGCGGATGCGTCCTGACCGGATCATCCTGGGTGAAATTCGGGGCGGTGAGGCCATCGACATGCTGCAAGCCATGAACACAGGCCACGACGGTTCGATGGGCACGATCCACGCCAACCGTCCGCGCGAGGCGCTGACCCGGCTTGAAAACATGGTGAATATGGCAGGCCTTCATTTGCCCGCGAAAGCCATCCGCGAACAGATCGCCGGTTCGCTCGACATGATCGTACAGGTACAGCGGATGCGCGATGGTGGTCGCCGCACCACCCATGTCACCGAAGTTGTGGGCATGGAAGGCGACGTGATCACCACGCAGGACCTCTTCAAATTCGAGTTCACGGGCGAAGACGAAAGCGGTCGCCTGGTGGGCCATTTCCATTCAACTGGCGTACGGCCGCATTTCCTGACGAAAGCAGAATATTTCGGCCTCGACCGTGCGCTGATGGAGGCGATGAACGGATAGACCATGCAGGGCGCCAATCCAAATATCATCCTTCTGGCCGTCGGCCTGATCACCATCATTCTGATTGTGCTGGGTTTCTTTGTCGCCGGCGTACTCAACAAGGGCCGCAAGGAAACACGGGCCCGGCTTGACCAGTACAAGGCCCGCTTTGACAGCAAGACCACGCTGAAGGGCGAACAGGCCCGTTCCATCCGCCTGCGGCAGGGAGAGGCCGGCCTCGCAGGCATGATCGCAGAGCTTTTGCCCCGGCAGGACCAGATCCAGAAAAGGCTGGCACAAGCGGGGCTTGAGGTAAAGCTCTCGAAGTATGCGGCTGTCTCCTTCGCGATCGCGCTGATTGCTGCCGTCACATTCATGGTGATGGGTTTTGGCGGGCCTCTGGGTGTGGCGCTGGGCATTATCCTGGGTTTCGGTCTGCCCCACATGTGGGTTTCAGGCCGCATCACGAAGCGCAAGGAGCGCTTTACCAAGCAGTTCCCCGAAGCCATGGACCTTATGGTCCGCGGGCTCAAATCGGGCCTGCCGGTCAATGAGTGCATCGCCAATGTCGCCAAGGAAATGAGCGCGCCAACGGGCACCGAATTCCAGAAGATCACCGATGCCATGCGGCTTGGGAAACAGCTTGAGGAAGCCCTTTGGGAAACCGCCGACAGGCTGGACACGCCCGACTTCAAATTCTTTGTCATTTCGCTTGTGGTCCAGCGGGAAACCGGCGGCAACCTGGGTGAAACGCTTGGGAACCTCGCGAGCATCCTCAGAAGCAGGCAGGCAATGAAACTGAAGGTTCGCGCGCTGTCGTCCGAGGCCAAAGCCAGCGCCTGGATTGTAGGCGCCCTGCCCTTCATCATGCTGGGGGCGATCCTCGCCATCAACTATGACTATGGCATCATCCTGTTCACGCACCCCAAGGCCATCATGGCCGGTATCGGCGGCCTGGTCTGGATGAGCCTGGGGATCTTCATCATGTCCAGAATGATCAAGTTCGAGGTCTAGAAACAGATGCAGCAAATCGAAGACATCCTTGGCATTCAGATCATCGACCTCCTGTCGGTTGTGGCTGGCCTTGTGGCGTTCCTGGTGATGTACACGATTTACCAGACGGCGCTGGTGCGCGATCCGATGAAGGGCCGAGTGAAGTCGCTGCAAGACCGCCGGGATTCCCTTAAAGCGGGCCTCATGACAACATCCAAGCGCCGGTCTCCTGTGAAGAAGGTGGACGGTGTGGGGGCCATGCGCAAGCTGGCCGACAAGCTGCAACTGCTGCAAAAAGAACAGACGGAAAAAGTCTCTGCGCAACTAACCCAAGCGGGCTTCAGGTCGAAAGATGCGCTGGTGATCTTCCAGGTAGCGCGGCTGACCATGCCCCTGATCATGGGGCTTGTGGCCGTCACCATGTTCTACGGCATGGGCGTTTGGGCCAGCAAAGCGAACATGTACCCCATCTTCTCGGTTGCCGCTGTGTTCCTGGGCTTCAAGCTGCCTGACATGTATGTCTCGAACGTCAAGGCCAAGCGCACGGAAGCGCTCAGGAAATCCCTGCCCGATGCCCTTGATCTTCTTGTTGTGTGCGCGGAAGCGGGCTTAACGCTCGACAGCGCGCTCAACCGGGTGGCCAAGGAACTGGGCCGCGCGGCCCCGGAACTGTCCGACGAATTCTCGCTCACGGCGATTGAGCTTGGCTTCCTGCCGGAACGGCGGCAGGCGCTGCTGAACCTGTCGGAACGGGTGGACCTGCCCGCGCTCCGCGGCGTGGTGACAACGCTGGTGCAAAGCGAACGCTACGGCACACCGCTTGCCACAAGCCTGCGTGTGCTGTCTGCCGAATTCCGGAATGAAAGGCTGATGCTGGCGGAAGAAAAGGCCGCGCGGCTGCCCGCCACCCTGACGGTTCCGCTGATCCTCTTTATCCTGCCCACGCTGTTTGTGGTTCTACTTGGCCCCGCAGCCTGCAAGGTTACCGACGGTTTCATCAACCGCGGCTAAACGCCATCCGCGAATCACCCCGGGAAGATCACGCAAAGCATTTTTGCGTTGCTCCACTATTACTGGTTTGGCTGCACCAAAGTGTATCAAAATGCTGCGCTGCACCCCAAAAAAACGCTCACAAACCAATGATTTGAACGATTTGAAGCAGACAAGCATTGACCCGAAGGCCGATATTTGGTTTCTTAGGAGGTGCGAGAGGGCGCGTCTCGACTGCGCCCACTCCTATTACGGTTGCGTGACTGCAGCCGTACTATCCTCGCTGTCGTGACTCGGGCCGGGTTTTTACCCGGCCATTTTTTTGCCAAAATGGCTTCGGCCAATCGACAGCCGGGCCAAACGACCATCCAAAAATTAAATCTGATACGGAGCCCCCCACACTGGGCGGAGATAGTAAAGGGTGGAATTGTGACCATAATCAGGCGCTGTGCCTTTTTCACAGTCATCGGACCAGCGCCCAACCACATGAAGAGAATTTGTTTGGCCATAGGCTGCCCTTCCGCCTATAGTGACATAATGAATTTATTTATCAGAATTTAATCGGATTGTTCGATGAGCTTCCCCCCTACTTTGAAACAGCTCAGGTATCTTGTGGCCCTGCACCGCACCAACCACTTTGGCAAGGCGGCTGATGCCTGCCACGTGACCCAGTCAACTTTGTCGGCGGGCCTGCAGGAACTGGAGAACCTTCTCGGCACGCAGCTTGTGGAACGCACAAAACGATCGGTGATGTTCACGGCCCTCGGTGAAGAAATCGTGCGCCGCGCGCAGAGCATCCTCAATGACGTTGACGACCTCACGGACCTGGCGACCTCCGCCAAGGACCCGCTCAAGGGTATCGTCCGCATGGGGGTGATCCCAACCATCGCGCCGTTCCTGCTGCCGAAGATCATGCCTGCCATCAGCAAGAAACTGCCAGACCTTGAGCTGCACCTGAGGGAAGACAAATCGGCTGAACTGTGTGAGCTCGTCCGTTCTGGCGAGCTGGATCTTGTGCTTTATGCCCTGCCTTATGCCTGTGGCGATGTGGCGGAGCTGCCTCTGTTCCACGATCCATTCATGGTGGCTTTCCCAAAGGGCGAGGCCCCAAAGGGTGGGATCAAGTCCACCGAACTGGACGAAAAGCGGCTGATGCTTCTTGAGGAAGGCCACTGCCTGCGCGACCATGCCCTGGAAGCCTGCCAGCTTCTGGGCCGCGGTGCCCGACGCGAAATGGCAGGAACCAGCCTCAACACCATCCTGCAGATGGTGGCCGCTGGCCACGGCATCACATTACTGCCAGGCATGGCTGTGGAAGCCGGGTTGACAGAAGGCACGGGGGTTGAAGTGCTGCCGTTTGCAGACATTGTCCCCACACGGACCATTGGCCTGATCTGGCGAAAAACCAACCCCCGAGCTTCAACATTTGAAGCACTGGGGAAAGTGATCAAGGAAGTAGCAGCCGAACACGGCTAGGCCGGTTGCCTAATCCCGTTACCGGGTCTCCGCCCGGGCCAGGTGCTGCCAGAAGGAAAGGGCCTCGCCCGCCTTGGTTCCAGAGAAATAGTTCTCCCGAACCACAGCGCCATTCTGCCAATAGAGCACATGAACCCCATCTATCTGCCCCGCGCCATAGTCTGGGTGATCGAACCGTGTCTGGTTGTTCAGAACCGAAATACCGCGGCCAAGGTCCAGATAGACCAGCTGCACATCGCCATCGATTGACTGGCAGGGCTCAATGAAAGGCCGCTGCCGGGCCACCGCCTCCAGGCGGTCTTCAGCAAACAGATAGTCGTTTTCGAAAACGCGGGCTTCCGGGGCATAGAATTGCTCAAGCGCTTCAAGCACCTGGCCACTATTCAGCATCGCAACCAGACCTTCAATCTGTTGACGCAGTGCTGGCTCCGCCCAACCGTCAGACATGTTTGCTCCCTATCACGCTAGCGTTTGCATATGGGACAATGCATGCGCACCCTATCCTCCGTATTTCCGAATAAAAAAGCCGCTCCTGGTTTTCCCAGGAGCGGCAGGACGACATGCTTCGACCAAAACTTGGGGGCTAATGGCCGAAGCGTGCGAGGAACTGGGAAGCGAGCATCCCGACCGCTAGGGTGAGGAAGGGGTCGAGCCGGGCTGCTGCTTCCCTTCAAATATGAGGTAGCCTCTTTATTTATTCCAACGAATATTAATGGAGATAGTAATCGTTAAAAGCGATCAATACAGGCGGTATAGAAATTCCTCTACCACAGTGCCGCGGAGGTCGGAATGGTAGCTTTCCTCGCCCACGCGTTTGAAGCCGCACTTCTCCAGAACGCGATATGATGCCGGATGATCCTTGGCCACACGGGCACACAGGGCACTCTTACGTGTGCCCATTTGGTCGAGGAATTCCGCCAATGCTTTGGTCGCAACACCCTGCGCCCAGTGTGCCCGCCCGAGCCAATAGCTGACCTCGCACACGCCATTCCGATCAAAGGCAGCCACATAGCCCGCGACCCGGCCCTCATGCAAAATGGTTCGGACCGTGGCGCCTGCCGCCTGGGCCGATTTCCGATGAGCAATAAAGTCTTCAACGCGGTCGAATACCCGGCCGCCTGCTGCCTGCCACTGGGCATCTTTGTCCTGATGCTGCGCGAAAAGAATGGGATAGTCCGGGTCTTTGGGCTCTACCACACACACGTCGCCGCGCAGTTCCATGCGTTGGCTTTCGATCTCGCCGTCGCGCGCCATCGACGTGCCAGTACCGAGCCCGGCTTTCACAAAGCCCAGCTTTTCCAGCACCCGGCCCGAGGCCGGATTGTCGGTGAAATAGTTTGCGATGATCGGCCCCGCCAGCCGGTCCTCGCGCACCATGGCAACGATCATCCGTGCCATCTTTGTTGCGAGGCCCCTCCCACGTGCGTCCCGGTGCACGGAATAGCCGATCTCCAGCTCGCCATCGCGGAAAAAATAGCCTCCGTTCCCGACATAGTGGCCGTCTTCAAAAAAGCCCCGGTCCTTCATCTCACCATTGGCTTCAGCCACACAGCGTGACCCCATCCGGTCGCGTGCCCAGTCCATATCGATCGGGTGGGGCACTGTACCGGCGTTTCGGGCTAAGCCTTCGTCGTTAAACAGGTCGAAATAAGCATTCAGATCGGCGTCTGTAAGCAGCTTCATCTCAAGCATAAATTAACTCGCTGTCTTGTGTATTTGTTTTCTTGGTATCCATGCCAGACTTTCATTAGGCTATGCATTTCTGTCAACCGTTTGAA
Organism: Kordiimonas sp.; assembly: GCA_050300975.1. Lineage (GTDB taxonomy): Bacteria > Pseudomonadota > Alphaproteobacteria > Sphingomonadales > Kordiimonadaceae > Kordiimonas. The sequence continues at coordinate 2,918 of JBNKYQ010000004.1, read as the reverse complement.
AGCCAGCCTCCCAGAAGGATATAGAAATCGAAAGGATTTCCGCGATGATGGCACTGTTCGAGGGCAAGAAGATCTTCATACCCGTGACGCTGATCCTGGTGGCATACACCGCCAGCCAGATCGCCGCAGCGGGTAGCTATGTGGCGGCACTGCCCTATCTGATGAAGCCGTCGGTGGATTTTGCCTTCATCTTCTTTTTCTTTGCCTTCACGGCTTCAAGCCTTGCACGCCTCGCGCCCGGGCCGGGACCACGCTTCCTGATGCGGAACCGGCGCTATATCGGCCTCTCGTTCGCGCTGGTGCACGGGGTGCACGGGGTGCTTGTGCTGTCGAACCTGGCGCTGACAGACGAGACCCGCCCGCCGCTCATCTTCGCGGCGGGGGCTATCGCTTACGCCCTTCTGATCGCCATGACAGTAACGTCAAACAACGCATCCGTGCGGCGGCTGGGCGCAAAAAGATGGAAGCTGCTGCATAAAGTGGGCAGCTATTATATCTGGACTATCTTTGCTTCCAAGGCACCGGAAATACTGAAACTCGCGCCCGTAAGCTGGATACCGATCCTGAGCTTCGTGGCGCTTGGCCTCAGGATCGCGGCGCACAGGCAATCAAAACGCAAACGTGCGGCACAGGAATAAGACAAGGACAAACCAGGCTGGCTAAGGCCAGTGGTCAGGGAGGATAATTATGTTGAGAACCACAGTCATGGTGGCGGCCACGCTGGCGGCCATCCAGCCTGCAATGGCAGACGAGCCAGCTGACAGCCTTTTCAAGGCCGAAGATGTCTTCAACCTCGAGTATGCCACAGGGCCTGCGGTATCGCCGGATGGTGGCCGCGTTATCTATGAGCGCCGCAGCAACGACATTATGACCGACCGCACGCGCACCAACCTGTGGATTGTGGGCACCGACGGCAAAGGCCACATGCCGCTGATGTCCGGCCGTAAGAATTTCTCGAGCCCCGTATGGTCCCCAAGCGGCGACCGCATCGCCTATCTCTCGAACGAGGAAGGCAGCACCCAGCTTTACGTCATGTGGATTGAGAGCGGGCGTACCGCGCTGATTTCCAACCTGCAGGAAAGCCCAAGCGACATCAGCTGGTCGCCGGACGGCAAACAGATCGCCTTCACCATGATGGTTCCTGCCGATCACCAGCCGCTGAAGGTGAAAATGCCCAAGAAGCCCGAGGGCGCCAAATGGTCAGACAAGGTCAAATATGTCTCAAAGGCGCGCTACCAGCGTGACGGCCAGGGTATTCTGGAACCCGCCTTCCGCCATGTTTTCATCATCCCCGCTGATGGCGGCAGCGCCCGCCAGCTGACAAGCGGCGAGTTCAACCACCGTGGCCCGCTGGCTTTCACACCTGATGGCCTTGAGATCCTGTTTTCCGCAAACCGAAGTGCTGACTGGGAATACCAGCAGCGCGACAGCGACCTGTTCGCCGTGAAGATGGACGGCACCATCCGCCAGGTAACCAGCGCGCCGGGATCAGAGGAAGCACCAACCGTGTCCCCGGACGGCAAGACCATCGCTTACCTGGCGCGCGACGGCGAGAAACTGGCCTACCGCAACCAGCAACTGATGCTGATGCCCCTTGAAGGCGGCGACGCCACGAGCCTGACCGCAGACCTGGACCGGTCGGTGGACAAGGCCATCTGGGACGCGCGCGGGCGTGGCCTTTATTTCATGACAGAGAACCGGGGCCTCGCGGAAGTGCACTATACGGACACCCGCGGGAAGCGCCGGATGGTGGCGGACGCGCTGGGCGGCACCACGCTTGGCCGCCCCTACACCAGCGGTGATTTTGATGTGAACGGCGGGACCATAGCCTTCACCCGTGGCAGCACCAGCCGCCCGGCGGATATCTTTGCAGTGCGCGGCAGCAAGACCAGCCAATTGACGGCGCTGAATGAGGATGCGCTTGGGCACAAGACGCTCGGCGCAACGCACGAGATTGTCTATAAATCCTCCATCGACGGGGAAGAAATCCAGGGCTGGTATATCACCCCGCCGGGCTTTGACCCCACGGTTAAGAAATACCCACTGATCCTTGAAATTCACGGCGGCCCGCACCTGTCGTACGGCCCGAACTTCTCTGCTGAAATGCAGCGGTATGCCGCTGAGGGCTATGTGGTTTTCTATGACAACCACAGGGGCAGCACCAGCTATGGCGAGCGCTTTGCCCTCCTGTTGCAGAACAAATATTCAAGCGAATTTGATTTCGCAGACCATAATTCGGGCGTTGATGCCATGATCGGCCTCGGCTTCATTGACCCCGACCAGCTCTATATCACCGGCGGGTCCGCGGGCGGCATCGCCAGCGCCTATGCCATTGGCCTCACGAACCGCTTCCGGGCGGCGGCCGTGGCCAAACCGGTGATCAACTGGATATCGAAAGTCCTGACGGCGGACAGCTACCTGGGGCAGATCCCCTACCAGTTCCCCGGCATGCCTTGGGAGAATGTGGAACACTACTGGAAACGATCACCGCTGTCGCTTGTGGGCAACGTGACCACACCAACGCTGCTGATCACAGGTGAGGCCGACCGTCGGACGCCGATTTCGGAAACCGAGCAGTTCTATCAGGCGCTGAAACTTCGGCGCGTGGACACGCTGATGGTGCGGGTGCCCGACAGCCCCCACGGCATCGCAGGGCGCCCGTCGCGCCTGATCGCAAAGGTGGAAAACATCCTCGCCTGGTTCGAGAAATACAAATAAGCCAGCAAAAAAGGCCGGGAAATCCCGGCCTTTTTTTATAAGTCACGATAAACATCATCGTAGTCCTTGGGCCGATTTTTAAATCGTTTGTGTGCCCACAGATATTGTTCCGGCGACTTCTGCACTTCTTCTTCTATCATATGGTGATAGCGCAGCGTGTCTTCGATAGCGCTGTCCCCTGGAAAATTTTCAAACGCCTT
>JBNKYQ010000003.1:0-34596 GCA_050300975.1 Kordiimonas sp. | reverse complement strand
GATGGTACCGGTGTCCTTCAGGACACGGCGCGCCGCCTGCAGCCAGCGATAGGTAAACTCGTCATACGCATTGAAGCTTGAGAATTTGTCCCATGCATCATGTACGCCGTCGACCTTGCTGTTATCAGGGCGAGACAGCGTTTCCTTGAGCTGCATGTTGTAGGGGGGATCCGCGAAGATCACGTCGACCGATTTCTCGGGCAGCGCGTTCATCACATCAATACAGTCACCCTGAACAATCTTGTTCAGCGGCAGGGAAAGGGTCGCAGAACCCTTACGGGTCGCGTTCTTTGCATCAGCCATCAATTTTCTCCGTCCCGGCTTTGTAGCCAACCGCTGGAAAAGGCCCTTTTTGGGCTCGATTTTTTGGTTTTTCTCAGCGATCTGTTGACCCGATCATGAGTCGACAGCGAATCGGTGTCAAGTGATTCTTATAGATGAATCAGTGATTTATAAGCTATTCTTCACTCAAAATCTGCCGAATCGGAGCAAAAGTTCGACGGTGATGACGAGTCGCACCCACAAGTCTTAGTGCAGCCAGATGTTTGGCCACACCATATCCTGCGTTTTGCGCCCAACCGTAGTCAGGGAACTCGGAATCGAGTTTTTTCATCAGATCATCACGAAAAACTTTTGCGATAATTGATGCCGCTGCGATGGAAAGGGACCGACCATCCCCCTTGATGAGGGTGCGCGTCGGCATACCGAGGCCAGGGTCGCGGTTGCCGTCCACCAGGGCGCCTGAAGGCTTCACTTCAAGCCCCTCGACGGCCCGACGCATGGCCAGCATGGAAGCCTGCAGGATGTTAATTTCATCAATTTCGGCCACCGTTGCTTCGGCGATGGAGACGGCGAGCGCCTTTTCCTGGATCAGGCCGTAAAGCGTCTGACGCTTCTTTTCCGACAGCTTCTTGCTGTCATTGAGGCCTTCGGGGATATCCTCAGGGTCAAGGATCACCGCTGCAGCAACCACCGGGCCCGCCAGCGGCCCGCGGCCCACCTCGTCAACGCCGCAGACAGGGCCTCCTTCCGCGCTCATCATATGCGCTTCCGCCGTCCAATCTGGTTTCGGCTTCATATCCATCCCGACAGCATCAAACAGGTCTGACATTCCCATTTCCCCTTCTCCACCAGATGTGGCCCAACATAGCGGGATGATCAAGCGCGGCAAAGGGAACGGTCATCCACGGTCGCCACTATTCCGGCAGACAGAAAAGCGGCGCCCCCATGTGGGAGCGCCGAAGTATTGGGTAGGTTTAGGAAAGAAACGCAGAACCCCCATGGGGGTTCGACAACTGTGTACTCATTACAGGGAAAGTTTGGCCGGACCGGATGGGCTCTTGGGGCTAGGGTCAGGGGTATGTCCTCACCCGGTCCGACCGGAACCTGCTATCGCTCAAACGCTATGACGCACAGAGACTTAGAGCTGGAGTGCAATAGCTGGTTCGTGTCTATGCCGCTTATGCTGCGAGCGGCACGCGTGCCAACCGGGCCACACGGCGCTGACGGCGCCAGGTTCGGCTAAGAGGTTGGCTTGTAAGGGAAACGCCGACGGTCTGGGGGACCTGGTGCCGGGCGTTGTTGAGACCTGTGGTCTCGGAAATCAGGGTCGTAAACATTTTATCCTCGCTGCTTGCGCATCTATGCCGCTTTATATTTTTGGGGAGGCGGCTGTTGTTATCACTGTCGTTTTCTGCAGCCTTTTGTTTTTGAGTCTTTGCTCGTGGCTACAGGTCTAATGTAGGTGCGGCGGGGAAAGCGTTCAATAGCACTGGGCGCATTTATTGAACGCTTCACCGCAATTCACGCCGCATTTGCGACATATTCGCTGGTTGGGCCATTGCAGCCCCCTTTTTAGTGGCTGAGATAGTAGAAAATCTCATCCTTGATCCAAAGGCGTTCTTTCCTCAGGTCATCAATCTGGAAAGTCAGCTCACACTCCCTTCGCCGCTCGGCTTCGCAGAGATTTCTGTGGAGTGTATTGTAGGCTTTTGTGAGTTTGTAGAAGTGATCGTCAGAACTGATCAGGCTCCAGAATCGGTCTTCCTTACCCGGAATCTCTGACAGGAGGTCAAAAGGTATATAACGCATAACAATTCCCCTTGGTTTGACCGAGGGAATCTAGCGCATAGGGACCCATGGTGATTGACAAAAATCAATCTATTAGAGAATTTTACTCTCTTTAATAATTATTGGCGCGGCTAGTGAGCCCGCAACAGCGCGTAAAGCTCGCCCTTCAGGAAGAGGCGCTTCTTGCGCAAGCCTTCTTCGTCAAAATCCCGAGGGTTAAACTCGTCGCCTGCTTCAAGCTCAACGATGGCGCGGTTCACGGTCCGGTATTCCTGTGCCAAGCGGCGGAAATGGCCGTCACCTTCTTCGATCCGGGAAAGCTGGTCAGCAAATTCGGGAAACTCTTCCCTCAGTTCATGCGGCATGTGGCCCATTGGTGTCTCCTTTTGTCAGTGCAAAAAGGCGATACCAATCATAGCATTTTTCGGCCCCGGATTAAAGCCGGGGCCTTGTGTTGTTTTCTTGAAAAATCAGGCTTTCAGGATGCCGTAGATTTCATCCTTCAGGTGCATCCGTTCTTTCCGCAGGTCTTCTTCATCGAACTGGGACACATGTTCCTCGTCAATCTCGATGCGGTGAATTTCACGGTTCACCTCGTGATATTTATCGGCCAGCTTGCGGAAATGCGCATCGCTTTCCTTCAGCGCGTGAATACGGTCCTCGAACTCTGGGAAATCTTCTCTCAATTCGTGGGGTACGTGGCTCATGGATATGTCCTCCAGTTATCGTTCCATAGCCAGAATTTAGGCCAGCACCGCGTGGCAGGAATTGATTGTCGTCAAGTAGGACAGATTATTCGCTGTCGTCCCCAAGCAGCGTCTGCGCCGTAGTGTCTTCCAGCTGTTCCACATTCTTGAGCGCCCGCAGCATCACGTTGCGGCGCGTGCCCAGCTTCTCAATGTGCTTCTCCATCGCCTCGACATTCTTGCCCATGGCGGTGATCTGGTCGCCGTAGCGTTCGAATTCGTTCTTCACAGCCCCAAGCACCTGCCAGACTTCCTGCGCCTGCGCCTGCATGGCCATCTGCTGGAAGCCCATACGGAAGGTGGTCAGAAGCACCTGGAAGTTGGTCGGCCCCGTCACCGTCACGTTAAATTCGCGTTGCAGGGCTTCTACATAGCCCGGCATGCGCAGCATCTCAGCGTACAAGCCTTCTGTTGGCAGGAACAGGATCGCGGAAGGTGTGGTGTAGGGCGGGTTGATATATTTAGTCGCGATATCCTTGGCGAAACCCTTCACGCGGGTCGCCAACATTTTCTGGCTTGCGGCAATGCCATCCGTATCGCCGGCCTCCACGGCCGTCAACAGGCGCTCATAGTCCTCGGTCGGGAACTTGGCGTCCACCGGCAGAAATACTTCCGCCTCGGTGCCCGGCATGCGGATACCGAACTCAACATGGGTGCCCTTCCTGCCGCAATCATAGTTGGCGACATACTGGTTCGGCGTCAGCACGTCTTCGATCAGCAGTTCCAGCTGCACCTCGCCAAAGGTGCCGCGGGACTTCACGTTCGTCAGCACCCGCTTCAGGTCGCCCACGCCGGTCGCCAGCGTCTGCATCTCGCCCAGGCCCTTGTGCACCTGCTCCAGCCGCTCCGACACGGTCTTGAAGCTTTCGGTCAGGCGCTTTTCAAGGGTGGTTTGAAGCTTTTCATCCACGGTCTTGCGCATTTCGTCCAGCTTCTGGCTGTTTTCCGTGCGCAGCTCCTTCATCTTCTCGTCGAGCTTGTCGCGAAATTGTTGCTGCTGGGTCGACTGGTCAGCGCCCAGCTTGCGCACCGTTTCGCCAAGGGCTGAAATCGCTTTGGTCAGTTCTTCGCGGTTGCCGCGAAACTCCTCGCGGATGCCCTTTTCGCGCTCGACCGCCTGCTCATTCATATAGCGAAGGCCCGCCTCAATCTGCATCAACTGGTTGACCGCATCACCACCTTCAAGCTTGGCGGAAACAGCGGCCAGCCGCCTCCACATCAGGATAATTCCAACGATGGCAAGGCCCAGAAGCGCAAGTATGACCAGACTGATCGGATCCACGATATCCCCCGAAAAACAAAAGCAATGAACTGCACCTATCACCCCTAGCCCACAGCCCGCATGCGTGCAAGAACAGAAGCCCTGCCCCACCATCTTGACGGTCCCGCCCGCCTATGCTTCTTTGGGTGAAAGCCGGGTCTAAATCAACTTCCGTAGGGCATGTGTCAATCGGCGGGCCGGGCTTTGATGGAGTATGAAGATGCTGCCTCGTTTTGATGCACGCAAATTTGAAACTATCACCCCAGAAATGAAAACGGCTTTTGACCATGACGGCGTCCTGGTGCTGGACGGCCTGGTGAGCCATGAAAAGTGCGACCGTTTGCGTGACCGCATGGCCGAGATGGTCGCAGGTTTCGATGTGGAAGAACACCGAAGCATCTTCTCGACAAAGAACCGTACCCACGATCAGGACGCCTATTTCCTCGAATCCGGCCACGAAACCCGTTTCTTCTTTGAGGAAGAGGCCTTCGACGCAGACGGCAACCTGACCTGCGAGTTGCCGCTTGCCATCAACAAGGTTGGCCACGCGATGCATGACCTTGACCCCACGTTCAGCGCCTTCGCCCGCCAGAAAACCTTCAAGGCGATCTGTGAGGGCCTGGGGCACCAGAAGCCGCTGCCGTTGCAGTCCATGTATATCTTCAAGCAACCCCATATCGGTGGTGAGGTGGTCTGCCACCAGGACGCCACATACCTGCGCACAACGCCCGAAACCTGCCTTGGTATTTGGGTGGCGCTTGAAGACGCAACGGAAGAAAACGGCTGCCTGTGGGGCATACCCGGTGGGCACAAATCTGGTGGGCTGAGGTCCGCGTTCCGCCGCAAGCCGGGCGGCGATGGCACCTTTGTGGAGACCATCAGCGATGTCCCCTTTGAAGAAGACCGCAAGGTGGCCCTGCCCGCGCCCAAGGGCACGGTTCTGGTGTTCGGTGGGCTGTTCCCACATATGTCATCGGCCAACCGGTCAGGCAGGTCCCGACACGCTTACACACTTCATGTGATTGACGGCATGGCCGATTATCCGGCTGATAATTGGCTCAGGCGTCCCGAAAGCCTACCCCTTAGAGGATTTGACTGATGAAACTTGTGATTATTGGTGGCGGTCACGCCGCCGCCCAGGTCGCCACATCGCTACGGCAACATAAATTCGAGGGTGAGGCCACACTGGTGACTGACGAACCTGTGGTGCCCTACCAGCGTCCGCCGCTGTCGAAAATGTACCTTTCGGGTGACATTGGCGCCGAGCGGCTGCCGATCCTGAGGGAACAGGCCTATGAGGGCGCGAATATCGCGCTCAGGCTGGGTGTGCACGCCAACAGCATCGACCGGGACGCCAAAACCGTGTCACTGGCGTGTGGCGACACGCTCCCATACGACAAGCTGATCCTGGCGACTGGTGGCCATGCACGGCGCCTGACCTGCAAGGGTGCCGAGCTCGCCGGCATCCATTATGTGCGCACAATGGCCGACACAGACGCCATGCGCGGCGAGTTTGACCACGCCCAGCGCCTTGTCATCATCGGCGGCGGTTATATCGGGCTGGAGATCGCGGCAGTCGCGCGCAAAGCCGGCAAGGTCGTGACCGTACTGGAAGCCACTGACCGCATCCTCGGTCGCGTGGTCGCGCCGGAAGTTTCCGACTTCTATACCCGGCTGCACACAGAGGAAGGCGTGGAAATCCACACCGAAAAGCTGGTCACTTCCATTGAAGGTACGGACCGGGCTGCAGCCGTGCTGACCGCGGACGGAAGCCGGTATGAAGCGGACATGGTTGTGGTGGGCATCGGCCTGGTGCCGAACACGGACCTTGCATCAGGCGCGCACCTGGACATACTGCCACAGGGCATCAAGGTGAACGCCCAGTGCCAGACCAGCGACCCGGACATTTACGCCGTGGGCGACGTGACCTGGTTTGAGCACCCCTTCTATGGCCGCGAGATGCGGATTGAATCGGTCCAGAATGCGGTCGACCAGGCCAAGGTGGCCGTGGAGCATATGCTGGGCGGCGATGTTTCCTACGATGCCCTGCCCTGGTTCTGGTCAGACCAGTATGGCCTGAAGCTGCAGATAGCAGGGCTTTCGCAGGGTTATGACACGCTGGTAACCCGCGGCGATCCGACAGACCGCTCTGTTGCCTTCTTTTACCTGAAGGACGGCAAGATGATCGCCGCAGATTGCATCGGCCGCATCGCGGAATTCATGAATGCCAAAAAGCTGATCGCGGCCCGAACGCCTGTTACGGAAAGCCAGCTTCTGGACGAGCGGCCATTCAAGGAAGTGGCGGCTGACTTGTTGGGATAAGTTAAAGGGGCCTCGTGGCCCCTTTGTTCATTGGCTGTTCGTTACTGCAGCACCTTGTCGATCGCGGCCCGGAGCTCCGCTGACTCTGGCGTTACCTTACTGCGGAAATAGGCCACAGGGTGCCCCTCAGGGTCGATCAGATACTTGTGGAAGTTCCACTTGGGCCGACTGTCTTCCCCCAAAACACCCGCAAGCCAGTTGTAGACTTCCGCAGTGCCTTCCTTGCCGTCCACGACCATCTTCTTGGTCATGGGAAAATCCACCTGGAAATTGACCTTGCAGAAATTCTTGATGTTCTTTTCAGACCCGGGTTCCTGATCGCCAAAATCATTGGCTGGCACGCCAACAATCACCAGCCCCTTGTCGCGGTAGTCATTCCACAAGGCCTGCAAGCCTTCATATTGGGGCGTGTAGCCGCAATAGGACGCTGTGTTCACCAGCAACACTGCTTTGCCCTTGAACTGGTCAAGCGGCATGTCGGTATAGTCGATGGACGTTACAGTAAAGTCATAAAGGCTTTTCTCGCCGTCTGCTGCGGCTGGCAGGATGCCCATAAGAAAGGCTGCGCAAGCAACAATAATAGACTTCAATTTCATAATCCGCTCCCCGGTTTTGCTTCACCCCAGTCTATACGCCAGCCGCGCGCCCTTAGGAAGCGGGCTAACGGAAGTGTGATGGCATGGATGAAGCCTGGCTTCTTGAAATACCCCTGTGACACGCTACCTCAGGTCAGAACCTGTTACGGGGCTGCAAACCATGTGGATCAGCCCGCACCTTGTGAAGGACAAAGTATGAGTGAAAACACCACAGCGCTGTTCGAGCCGTTCAAATCCAGGAACCTGAGCCTCGACAACCGTGTTGTCATGGCCCCGATGACCCGCACTTTTTCGCCGGGCAATGTGCCGAACGACCTGAATGTGGAATACTACCGCCGCCGCGCCGCTGGCGGTGTGGGCCTGATCATCACTGAAGGCACCTGCGTGGGCCACAAGGCGGCCAACGGCTACCCAAATGTTCCGTTCATCTACGGCGACGACGCCCTTGCTGGCTGGAAGAAGGTGGTGGATGCCGTGCACGGTGAAGGCGGCAAGATCATGCCCCAGCTTTGGCACGTGGGCTCAGTCCGCCGTCCTGGTGTGGAACCAGACCCGGACGTGCCTGGCTATGGCCCCTCTGGCCTTGTGATGCCCGGCAAGAAGCGCTGCCACGAGATGACAGAAGATGATATCGCCGACGTGATTGCGGCTTTTGCCAAGGCAGCGGCGGATTCGAAGGCCATCGGTTTTGACGGCGTTGAAATCCACGGTGCACACGGCTACCTGCTGGACCAGTTCTTCTGGAGTGGCCTGAATGAACGCACAGACAAATGGGGCGGCGACCTTGTGGGCCGCACGCGTTTTGTTGCGGAAATCGTCAAGGCAATCCGCGCTGAAGTGGGCTCTGATTTCCCTGTCATCCTGCGCTGGTCCCAGTGGAAACAACAGGACTATTCAGTAAAGCTGGCCGCCAACCCCCTCGAACTGGAACAATTCCTTGAGCCACTAACGGACGCAGGCGTGGATATCTTCCACTGTTCGACGCGCCGCTTCTGGGAACCTGAATTTGAGGGCAGTGACCTGAACCTTGCAGGCTGGACCAAGAAACTGACCGGCAAACCCACGATCACCGTGGGCAGCGTAGGGCTGGATACAGCCTTCGCTGAGGAAGGCCAGGCAGACTTCATGGACGCGAAACCCGCAAGCCTTGCAAACCTTCTGGACCGCATGGAGCGTGGTGAATTCGACCTGGTGGCGGTTGGCCGGGCGCTGATAGCCAACCCGGATTGGGCCAACAGGATCAAAGCAAACGACAACGCGTCGCTCGCGCCCTACAGCAAGGAACTGCTGAAAGAACTGGCCTAGCTCATACCGCTTTCCCGCGATAAACGCGATAAAAAGGGCGCCATGTGGCGCCCTTTTCTTTTACTTTGGCCCTAGCCGTTATCGGCAGGATCTTCGGTTTCGGCCTCTTGGTCGGGCTCATATTCCTCAACGCTGACCTCACCCTCTCGGGTCTGCCGTTTGCGCATTTCGATCTTGCGCAGGTATTCGAGCACATGGATGGGGAAGCGTTTGTCATACTGGTTCTTCTCTTGAAGAGACGCAGTCCAGCTGCCTTGCTTGGTGCCGCCAGCATAGCCGCCCGGGTCATTCGCCCTGGCGGAATCGCCCGGGCCACCACCAACGACGCTCACGCCGCTCCCCTTCGAGCCCGCGCCACCACCGGTCCGGAAGGCGAGCAACAAGGCGCCCGTGTTGGTGTTGGCCGACCCTTTGGCCCGGTTACCACCGAATAGGTCAGCGATATACCAGTTGCTTTGCCCGGTGCCCACAACGGTCGAGCCTTCCAGAATCTGGTTGGCGAATGTCGGGCGGGCATACTTCAGGATATGGCTGCGCAGATCGCTGTCGAAATTAGGGAACAGGGCTGCATTCACTTCATAGAAGTAGGAGGTCCTCAGGATACGTTCCCGCACGAAAGCGCCGCGATTTGAGTTGACGAACTCGTTGGCGTTGGCTTCAAGCTGGCGCCAAACGCGGTAGCCTTCAAACGCTTCGTCCCGCAGGTTCGGGCCACCGATCACACCTTGGAACAGGCCATACAGGATGCGGGGATCGCGGTATTTGGGGATCAGTATCTTGTGGTGGATGTCGTTGAGTGACAGAGGCACACCAGACACTGTCAGAACCCTGGCGTCCCAAATTTCGGGGTAGAACTTCTTCAGGTTGGTTTCCGGGAAGATCTCGGCAACCTGGGTTACCAGCGTGACATTATAAAGGTTCAGCCAGTAAGCCAGCTGTTCATCACGATTGAACAGGTTCAGGGGCGCCAGATCAGGCACTTTGGCCAAATCGTCGCGAAGTTTGCGCAAAACCAGCAGGTTGTCGCCCAGGAAAGCGTGAAAGTCGACCCTGTTGCCCTCAAGGCGCGTGGTGCCCCCGCCGCCCTTTATGATACGCGATCCGGCGCGTGGCCGTAGCTTCGAGGCTTCCGTGCGGTCAGACATGCCCGTGTCCAGCACGGTCTGTCCAAGCATGTCATTCCAATCATCATATTTGATGGAAAAGTCGGACTTGGGGCTATCGCCCCTGAACGGGGCCAGGACACTGGCCTCATCCGCCGACAGGACCGGCGCAGACAAAGCCGCAACCAGTGCCAGCGAGCCTATCCTGACGGCTCTATTCAGTCGTTTGAACTTCATGGTTTCTATCCTTTTATAACCACTTGCGAGGGCGTGCTCCTTGTACCCATGATTGCATGCAAGCGGTATCTGATCATGACGGCTCTCATGTTTTTGATATTTTGTGAAAGAAAACTGGCGGGAGGAATATTGCTGCCCAGCCGACACCCTGCGCCAAACAAATGGCGGGCCCGCATGCTGTCTAGGAAAGGAGTACACCCGGGCAGGTTAGCGCCCGGGTCCTGATTTAACGACGAATTACTAGCCGTCTGAACCCGTTTCTTTGTCCGTGCCCTGGATGCGGTCAGAATCGTCGAACTCTTCGATTGTCACATCGCCGGTCCGGGTCTTCTTGTTGCGGATTTCCTGCTTGTTCAGATATTCGATCACATGGATTGGGAAACGTCCCTGATACATGTTCTTGCTGGTCAGGCTTCCAATCCAGGCAGATTCGACGGCACCCCCTGCCCCGCCGCCAGCATCACCTGCAGCACCGGCACCAGACCCGGTCCGGAAGGCAAGCAACAGAGCGCCGCCGTTGGTATTGGCGCTGCCCTTGGAGCGGTTACCGCCATAAAGATCAGCGATGTACCAGTTGCTTTGGCCGGTGCCCACAACGGTCGATCCACTCGTGATCTTGTCGGCGAAATGCGGTTTGGCGTGCTTCAGCAGGTGGCGGCGGACGTCCCGGTCAAAGTTCGGGAACAGAGCTTCGTTAACCTCATAGAAATAAGATGCCCGGAGGATACGTTCGCGCACAAAGGCGCCGCGGTTGGAGTTGATAAACTCAAACGCATTGTCCTTGAGCTGATCCCAAACCGCGCGGCCTGTGTAGGCTTCCGGCCGGATATTAGGGCCACCAATCACCCCCTGGAACAGGCCATACATGACCAGCGGATTTTTGTATTTCGGGATGATGATTTTATGGTGGATGTCATTCAGGGACAGCGGCACACCCGCAACCTCCAGGACCTTTTCGTCCCACAGGCTCGGATAGAATTTCTTGAGGTTCGTCTCTGGGAAAATCTCTGAAATCTGGGCAATCAGCGTGATGTTGTATAGGTTCAGCCAATAAGCCAACTGTTCATTGCGGGTCAGTTGGTTAAGCGGTAACACACTGGGCACTTTGGCCAGGTCATCACGCAAGCCCTTAACGACATCAAGATTGCTGCCGAGGAAAGAGTGGAAATCGATCCGGTTCCCTTCAAGCCGGGTGGTGTCCGTGCTGCCACGAATGATCCGAGATCCTGCGGTTGGACGGGCTTTCCCCGCTTCCCGCCGGTCGGACATGCCGGTGTCCAGCACCGTCTGCTCCAGAAGCGCGGACAGATCATCATAATTGATCGACAATTCAGATTTCGGGTCATCGCCGCGGAAAGGGCTCATAACACCGCTCTCGTCGGCCGCGAAACTTGTGGTGCCCCCCACCATGATTGCCAGCAAGGCAGCAAGGCCCGTTCTTTTGGCAAATGTCATGCAACGCATACTTGGTTCCTCATGTTTAAAACAATATTCGGAAAGGCCCATACCTGCCTCGCTTGCCGGCTGGTCCTTCCCATCGTTCTCTTCCATGCGGCTTCCGCAATCTGCGCCTTCAGGGCAGATTGCGGCATACTGGGGAACTGCCGCATCGCGCCACTGCCATAGTATAGCAGAATATGGCGCACCGAAAAACAGACCGCCTGCACCCGCCCCCCAACGCTGCGCAGACTTACTCGGAACAATCTGGCGCCTTACACAACTGAGTGCGGGACACGCCAAAGGGCACACAAGAAAATGTGCCATATGAACTCAAGACATAGGCACAAAGGCCATTCCTCATAATCTTTTCCATTATCTTGACTATATCTAATGTAAGCTGACGGAAATCATTGGTTTATGCCCCTGAACGACAGACGCCCGCCGGGCGAAAATCCATTTCGGACTTCCTGCACCTGCGGGCGTCATTCACGACCCAGAGTTATCTAGGGGTCAGTTGTTATCGGCTCCACTCTCAGTGGACGTGTCATATTCCTCCACCTCGACGTTTCCAACGCGGGTCTTGCGATCACGCTTCTCCTTCTTGTGGAGATATTCCACCACATGGATAGGGAACCGGGTGCGGTTCATGTTCAGCGTGTCCATTTTCATGAACCAGGCTGCCTCAATGCTTCCCCCATCGTTGCCACCGGAGCCGCCTACCCCGCCACCGCCGGATTTGATGGACATCAGCATTGCGGCGCCATTGGTGTTGGCGCTCGAAAGCGCGCGGTTTCCACCATAGAGGTCCGCCACATACCAGTCATCGATATCGGCCTTGATATTCTTCGCCTCGCGGACCCGGTCCTTGAAACCAGCATACGCATACTTGTAGAGGTGGCGCTTCAGGTCCTTCTCAAAGCTGGGGAAAAGCGCCGCGTTGATGCGGTAGAGCTCCGACACGCGCAGTTTGCCCCACTTATAACGGGCGCCGCGGTTGGAATTGACGAACTCATAGGCGTTGCGTTCCAGCATCTCCCAGACATTCCGACCGGTGAAGGCCCTGCGACGGATATTGGGGCTGCCCACGATACCCTGGAACATGCCGTACATCACAAGCGGGTTCCGGAATTTGGGGATCAGCACCTTATGCTGGATGTCATTGAGCGACATAGGAATCCCGGCCACCTTGATGACTTTCTCGCTCCACAGATCAGGGTAAAATTTCTTCAGGTTGGTTTCCGGGAAGACTTTGCCAACCTGGGTGATTAGCGTGACATTATATAGGTTCAGCCAGTAAGCCAGTTGCTCATTTCGGCCCATATCCCTGAGCGGGAGTACGCCGGGGACAGCCGCAATATCATCCCGCAGCCCCTGCATCATTACAAGGTTATCCCCCATGAAGACGTGAAAGTCGACGCGGTTACCTTCAAGCCTGGTGGTCTTCGGGTTGCCTCGCTGAATCCGGCTGCCGGCTGCCGGACGCGCCTTGGGCGCTTCCCGCCGGTCAGAACTGCCTGCCCGCATCACTGTGGTCTCAAGCACCTTTGTCAGGTCATCATAATTAATCGTCAGCTTGGACCCGGGCGTCTCGCCCCGGAAAGGTTCCGGCACACTGCTTTCGTCCGTCGCTGCCGAGGGCATGGTCACGCTGGCGACCGCCAATACCATTGCCGCAAAAATCCTGAGCTTCATCCTTCACCCCCTTATTTTTCGAGTCTTTTGGTTATTTCATGAAGTGATACATTATTACATTTCATTTTTATTCGTCAATATCGCGTTTAAATAAAAATTATCGACCCTGAAGGGTAAAATTGCTGGTGAAAGCGCTAAATGGCGGCCGAACTCTGTTTTTCTGACAGCTTTGTGACGCCCAATGACGAATCTGCTTTCCAGCGCGTTTTTTTGGCGTTAAGGGGGAGTCAAATCCGATGAATAAATTGGATACAAAATACGATTTGCAACGAAGTGTGGTAGAGGGACCCTTTATATGGCCAAGCTTCGAATTTCGCCCCCGCCGGCTCAAGACCGGAAAAGCGCAATGACCGCTCTGCGCGCAGCTTATCTGCGTGATGAGACCGAGGTTGTAACGAACCTCATTGAGAATTTCCCACTGGATGACGCGACCCGCCATGAAGCGACGGCAACCGCTGCAGCGATCGTGGCCCAAAGCCGTGCCATGAAGGACGAACAAGGCAGTCTGGATGCGTTCCTGGCCGAGTTCGGCCTGTCGAACCAGGAGGGTGTCGCGCTGATGTGCATGGCCGAAGCCCTCCTGCGCGTGCCGGATATTGAGACCCAGGACAAGCTGATCGCGGAAAAGATCATGTCGGGTGACTGGGCATCCCATAAGGGCCGATCCGACAGCCTGTTCGTGAATGCCTCCACTTGGGCCCTGATGCTCACGGGCGGCGTGATCAAGCTGGACAAATCCATCACCAAGAATCCGGGCCAATGGGTCAAGGGGCTGGTGTCGCGCACGGGTGAGCCGGTGATCCGCACAGCGGTGAACCAAGCCATGAAGATCATGGGTCGTCAGTTCGTCTTTGGCCGCAACATCAAGGAAGGTCTCGCGCGGCAATCCAAGCAGCCTGCTGAACACAAGATGATGAGCTTCGACATGCTGGGCGAAGGCGCACGCACCATGGCCGCGGCAGACCGCTACTTTAAGCTCTATATGGATTCTATCGACGCTGTGGGCACTGCCACCAAGGCAGACGGCGCCGACCCACACGACCGCTCCAGCGTGTCGATCAAGCTGTCGGCCCTGCATCCGCGCTATGAGGAAACCAGCGATGACCGCGTGATGACCGAGATGGTACCACGGGTCAAGGAACTGGCGCTGCGCGCAAAATCCTACGACATCCAGATGACCATTGATGCCGAAGAGGCCGACCGGCTGGACATCAGCCTGCGTATCCTGGAAAAGCTGGCGTCCGACCCCGACCTGGCTGGCTGGGAAGGCCTTGGCCTTGCCGTACAGGCCTACCAGAAGCGGGCCCCGCATGTGATCGACTGGTTGATCCTTCTGGCGCGTGAGAACAAGCGCAAGTTCGCGGTTCGCCTGGTGAAGGGCGCCTACTGGGATACTGAAATCAAACACGCCCAGGAACTGGGCCTGGATGATTACCCGGTCTATACGCGCAAGCCGTCGACCGACATCTGCTACATCTACACGGCGGCCCGCATGCTTGAAGCTCAGGACGCCATCTATCCGCAGTTCGCGACCCACAATGCGCACACCATTGCCTGCATCGCCAAAATGGCGGAAGGCAAGCGTTATGAGTTCCAGAAGCTGCACGGTATGGGCGCCCTGCTCTATAAGGCTGCCAGCAAAGTTGTGGGTCACACCATCCGCACTCGCACCTACGCGCCGGTGGGCCTGCATGAAGACCTGCTGCCCTACCTTGTTCGCCGCCTTCTTGAGAACGGCGCCAACTCAAGCTTCGTGAACCGTTTCATGGACGCGAAAGTGCCCGTTGAGGAAGTTGCCGGTGACCCGATCGAGGCAATCAAAGCCGCACCGGCCCTCAGGCACACGCTGATCCCGACGCCCGACAACATCTATGGCGATGAACGCAAGAATTCCAAAGGATGCAATCTAATGGACCGCACCCAGTATGAGCCACTGATGGCTGCCCTTGAAGAACGCAAGTCCCACAAATATGCCGCTGCCAGCATTGTTGCCGGCATGGAAGTGGGCGGTGAACCAACGGACGTGACCAACCCCGCCAATACGGCTGAGGTGGTGGGCACGGCGCGCGAAGCCCGCCCGGAAGACCTGGAGACCGCAGCCATCCGCGCCCAGGCCGCGCAGAAAGACTGGGACCGCTTGGGCGGAACCGAACGCGCCAAGATTCTGCGCGCCATGGGCGACGCGATCGAGGCCGAGCGTCACACCTTCGCCGACCTCCTGGTACGTGAAGCAGGCAAGACGCTGTCTGACGTGATCGCCGAAGTTCGCGAAGCCGTCGATTTCTGCCGCTATTATGCTGCGCGCGCCGAGGAACAGTTTGGTGCGCCGATCAACCTGCCTGGGCCGACCGGCGAGAAGAACCAGTTGCACCTGTCGGGCCGCGGTACTTTCCTGTGTATCGCGCCATGGAACTTCCCGCTGGCGATCTTTGTCGGCCAGATTGCTGCCGCCCTCGCAGCCGGCAACGCCGTGATCGCGAAGCCTGCGGAACAGACCCCGCTGGTAGCCTGGCATGCCGTTAGACTGTTCCACAAGGCCGGTGTGCCCGCCGATGTATTGCATCTGGTGCTGGGCGACGGTGTCCGCGTTGGTGCGCCGCTGGTGGCCGACGAGCGTGTCGCGGGCGTGGCCTTCACAGGCTCCACGGAAACCGCAAAGATCATCAACCGCACGCTGGCGAACCGCGACGGGGCCATCGCGCCGCTGATCGCCGAGACCGGTGGCCAGAACGCCATGATCGTAGACAGCACGGCCCTGCCGGAGCAGGTTGCAGACGATGTGATCCAGTCCGCTTTCGGCTCCGCCGGCCAGCGGTGTTCAGCGCTTCGCGTCCTGTTCGTGCAGGACAGCGTTGCCGACAAGGTTATCAATATGCTCAAAGGCGCGCTGAAAGAACGCGTGATCGGCGACCCAGCGAAGCTTACGACCGACATCGGCCCGATCATTGACGGCGAGGCCCTGAAGGGCCTGCAGGACCACTGCGCCAACATGGAAAAGCAGGCCACTCTTGTCGCCAAGGCAGAGATGGAGCCTGAGACCCAGGCAGGCACCTTCCTTGCCCCGCATATCTTCGAGCTTGAAGGCCTGCACCAGCTTGGGCGTGAGAACTTTGGCCCTGTCCTTCATGTGATCCGCTTCAAGGCGGCCGAGATGGACGATGTGCTGAAGCAGATTGGCGACACCGGCTACGGCCTGACTTTCGGCGTTCATTCGCGCCTTGAAGGCCGATGGAAAGAACTGTTCGAGAAAACCAACATCGGCAACACCTATATCAACCGCAATATGGTTGGGGCTGTTGTGGGCGTGCAGCCGTTCGGCGGCGAAGGCCTTTCTGGCACTGGTCCGAAGGCGGGTGGCCCGCACTATCTCTTGCGCTTTGCGGCAGAGCATACGCTGACCATCAACACGGCGGCTGTGGGCGGCAACGCCGAGCTGTTCTCGCTGAACGAAGAAGGCTAGGCCTTCTTCCCGCCCTGCCACACGCAGCAAAACCAAAAAAGCCCGGCATCACGCCGGGCTTTTTCATGTCATGGCCAGTCCAAGGATCAGCGCAGGGCGTCCAGCAGGTTATATTGCCCGCCTTCCAGGACAGGCTTCCTGAACTGGTCGGTCGCCAATTCAAGCTTTTCGGTGTTCAGCCTGAGGCGACGGCACAGATTGGAAAACCGCTGGCGCATCAGGTCGGCCTCAAACCCCTTGCCCATCATGCGGTGCTTGAAGCGGGGATCATTCAGCTTGCCGCCCCGAAGCTCTTTCAGCCGGTTCAACACCCGGCTTTTGCGGTCCGGATAATGCTCTTCCAGCCATTCCTCGAACAGGTCCGTGAGCTCAAGTGGCAAGCGGAGGAGGATATAACCCGCCTCCTTGGCGCCTGCGTGGGCGGCGGCTGATAGCACTGCTTCCATCTCATGGTCATTGAGCGCTGGGATAACAGGCGCGAACATCACGCCCGTCGGCACCCCGGCGTCCGACAGAAGCCGGATGGCATCCAGCCGACGCTGCGGCGTGCTCGCACGTGGCTCCATATTGCGTGCAAGCTTGCGGTCAAGCGTGGTCACAGAAAGCGCCACTTTCACCAGGCCCTTTTCGGCCATCGGCACCAAAAGGTCCATATCGCGCACCACAAGGCGGGATTTGGTCACAATCGTCACCGGATGGTCGTGTTCCATCAGGACCTTGAGAAGCTCGCGGGTGATACGGCGCTCTTTCTCGATCGGCTGGTAGGGGTCTGTGTTGGTGCCCATGGCAATGGGCTTGGCCACATAGCCCTTCTTTGAGATTTCCTGCTTCAGAAGCTCGGCTGCATTTGGTTTGGCGAACAGTTTGCTTTCAAAATCCAGCCCCGGCGAAAGCCCCAGGAAGGCATGGGTCGGGCGGGCGAAACAATAAACGCAGCCGTGCTCGCAGCCCTGGTAGGGGTTGATGGAGCGGTCGAAAAGGAATGTCCGGCGACTTGTTTCTGGTCAGGATATGCTTGGCATGTTCGTCGGTCACGCTGGTGCGCAGCTGCGGCGTGGCTTCTTCCCCGAGCCAGCCATCATGCGTGACCTCCCGCTTCAGGGGTTCAAACCGCCCGGTAGCGTTCGATACAGCACCGCGCCCCCGGCTCAACCAGGGGGAATTGGGGCTCATGCCAGTATGCAAGGCTTTGTTCATATGCACATATTATAACGAGAACAAAACAAGAACAATAGTCAAAAAAATCCCTGAAAACGGCCACGCGCCGCTTTGGTTTGACAAGGCAAATCAGATACTTAGTATTGAGCATGCAAGACGCACCCATCAGGCAACTGGAAAGGCATGCATGAAGAACAAGAATGTTTCTGCTGCGCGGAAGCGAGTCTTCCGGCTGACCGACAGGATCGACATGCCGCTCGATCTTCTGGAACACATGCCTTTCCGTATCGCGACCGTCAGCAACATGATGGCATTGCCGCGCGACCTGCACATTAGGGAAATCTCAGACCTTGAAGCCCGTGAGATGCGGGTGCTGATCAACATCGGCTCCTATATGCCGATCAACGGGGCGGACATCGCCTACCAGAGCCGGATGGACAGCTATACTGTGAGCCGGGCATCGAAGGTCCTCAGAAGTCGCGGCCTTGTGGACGTGGAGCCAGACGCCACGAACAAGCGCACCAAGAATTTCGTCCTCACAGACAAAGGCGTGGCTGTCTATAAGGCCATCGCCGATGCCATTGATGCCCGCGCGCGTGCCATCGATGCAGCCATCAGCGCATCCGAGAAGGAAGCGCTGTTTGACATGCTGGCCCGGATTGAGAACCAGACCGAACAACTGCTGGCCGACCAGGCTATCAAGCGCCTGGAAAACGGTGAGGACTTGCCTGCCGACCAGCGCGAGCTGGTGCGCTGGTATAAAAAAGGCAGGGAGGACTGACGTCCTGCCCTGCCAAGTGTAAAGCCGCCCACTCTGGTCACCACACCTCCCTTAGGGAGAAGGTGCGGACGCCAAACAACTCAGAGATATGAGACGATATCCTCAAGCGGCTTTTTGATGGTTGCGTGCACGGGGATCGTGGCACCCTCTGCCGGGTAACCGGTTACCAGCAGAATATAAGGGCGCTCATCAGCCGGGCGGCCGCAAATCTCATTCAGGAAATTCATCGGTTTCGGTGTGTGCGTCAGTGTTGCAAGCCCTGCATGATGCAGTGCACTGATCAGGAAGCCGGTGGCAATGCCCACCGATTCGGGCACATAGTAATTCTTGCGGTGCATCCCTGCTTCCACGCCGCCGCGGCGCTGCGCGAAAATGGCGATCAACCAGGGGGCGCTTTCAAGATACGGCTTGTGGGCATCTGTCCCCAGCGCAGACAAGGCATCGAGCCATTCATCACTGGCGCGACCTTCATTATAGAAGGCGCGCTCTTCCTGCTCGGCCTTCTCACGCACCTGCGCCTTCACCTCAGCGCTGCCGATCAGGGCAAAATGCCATGGCTGGTGGTTGGCGCCTGATGGGGCTGTGCCCGCAGCGCGCAAGCAATTGTCGATGATGTCCCGCGGCACCGGCCGGT
The DNA here is from genome assembly GCA_050300975.1 of Kordiimonas sp. GTDB lineage: Bacteria > Pseudomonadota > Alphaproteobacteria > Sphingomonadales > Kordiimonadaceae > Kordiimonas. The sequence goes on along the minus strand of JBNKYQ010000003.1, from coordinate 15,791 downwards.
CTGAAAAGTCGCGCACCGTGTGGCGGCGCTTGATCTCGTCATAAAACCCTTTCGCCCGGGCCCGCATTTCCGCTTCCGGATACTCAATATAGTCGCTCAGCGGCAAACAATCGTGTGGCTGCATCTCGTCTCTCCTTAGAGATGCATTTACATGTTATTTATTGCATTTGCAATATTATATTTACTTAATCCAGTGTCTGCCTATAGCGCGCCATCGCAATGCCAGACGCCACAATGACAAACGCCAGGATCGCAAGGACATCCGGGCATATCTCTGTAAACCCGTTTCCCTTCAACAGGATACCGCGCGCGATGCGCAGGAAATGCGTCAGCGGAAGAGCTTCGCCGATGGTCTGCGCCCACACGGGCATGCCGCGAAACGGGAACATAAAGCAGGACAGCAGAAGTGACGGCAGAAAGAAGAAGAAGGTCATCTGTACCGCCTGCAACTGATTCTGCGCGATGGTCGAAAAGGTAAAACCCACCGCGAGATTCGCCACCATGAACAAGATGGTCGACGCGGACAGCAGCCCCACGCTGCCCTCAACCGGCACCCCAAACAACATCGCCGCCGCAATCAGGATGATCACCGCCTGCACATAGCCCACAATCACATAAGGCAGTATCTTGCCCAGCATCACCTCCATGGGGCGCACTGGCATCGCCAGCAGGTTTTCCATGGTGCCGCGCTCGCGTTCGCGGGTGACGGCAAGCGCCGTAATCATCACCAGCGTCATGGTCAGCACCACGCCCATCAGGCCCGGAACGATGTTATACTGGGTGATGTTTTCAGGGTTATAAAGCCTGTGGACCACCACATTAAAGGCGGGCGGTGCGGACGGGGCTGGTAACGCCACGCCCTGCAGGTCACGGCTCAGGGCCCGCAGTTTGATCTGCTCCAGCGCGCTGATGGCGCTGCCGGTTGCGACCGGGTCTGTCGCATCGGCTTCCACCAGTATCTGCGGCCGGTCGCCCCTCACTAGATCACGCGAAAAGTTCGCGGGGATTGTCACCGCAAACTGCACCTGCCCACGCGCCAGCATGTTATCCACCGCTTCTTCGCTGCGGGCCTCTGCCACCACTTTAAAGTAGCCCGTGTTCACAAGGGCCGCTGTGAAGCTGCGGCTGTAGGCCGAACTGTCAGCAGAATAGATCACAGTGGGTAGTGCTTTGGGGTCGGTGTTGATGGCGAAACCGAACAAGATGAGCTGGATAAGCGGGATGCCCACCATCATGCCAAGCGTCGTGCGGTCGCGGCGCATATGGTTGAATTCTTTCATCAGCATGGCGCCAAGCCTGAGGAGGGAAAGCGGGCTTCTCATCAGAAATTATCCTTCGATCCGGCAGTCAGGTGAATGAACACATCCTCAAGCGTGGGGTCGGTGCGTTGCCAAACCGTGGCGCTATCCTCGCGGTAGGGTGCGATCGCCTTTTCAAGCGCGGCTTCGTCCGTGCCGCTTACATGCACATTGGCGCCAAATGCCACGGCCATATTCACGCCGGGCTGGCCGCGCAGCTTGTCTGCCAGTTGATTGGTGTCCTTGCCGCTCGCACGCCAGGTATAGAGCTTAGTGCCTGCGATGATCTCCTCCGCCGTGCCAGACGCCAGCAGCTTGCCGTAGGCGATATAGACGATCTCATGGCAGCGCTCTGCCTCGTCCATATAGTGCGTGGACACGAGGACCGTGATGCCCGTGGCCGCCAGCGTGTGGATTTCATCCCAGAATTCGCGCCGGGCCTTAGGGTCCACGCCCGCTGTGGGCTCGTCCAGAAGAAGGAGCTTGGGTTCATGGAGGATGCAGGCCGCCAGCGCCAGCCGCTGTTTCCAGCCACCCGAAAGCGCCCCTGTCAGTTGCTTGCGCCGGCCGTAAAGGCCCAAGTGCTCAAGCGCATTCGCCACGCGGGCCTTGCGGCTATCCATTTCATAAAGTTGGGCGACGAACTCCAAATTCTCCTGGATTGTCAGGTCTTCATACAGGCTGAATTTCTGGGTCATGTAGCCGGTCTGGCGCTTGATCAGCGGCGCTTCACCCCGAAGGTCAAGCCCGAGGCAGGTACCCTCCCCCGCGTCTGGCGTCAACAGCCCGCACAGCATCCTGAGCGTCGTGGTCTTGCCACTGCCGTTTGGACCAAGGAAGCCGAAAATCCGGCCTTTCGGGATCTGAAGTGCGAAATCATCCACCACTACGCGGCCATCAAAACTTTTCACTAGGCCTCGGACATCAATCGCAAGGTCAGCCTCTGCCGTCATGGCTTTTGCACCTCGACCGGCAGACCAACAGGCAGGCTAACACCCGGCTCTAGCGCGGCCTCCAGAAGGAAGACCAACTTCTCCCGGCTTTCGGCGGAATAGATCACGGGCGGGGTATATTCAGCTTCCGGGGCGATGTAGGAAATGGTGGCCTTAAGGCCGTCGGCGCAGCCGCTGCAACCAAAGCTGACCTGCTGCCCTATCTTGAGGCCCGCAATCTCGCCCTGCGGCACATAGAATCTGAGCTTGCGCTTGTCGTCAGGCAGAACGGAGACGATGGGCTGCCCCGCCACCACCCAGGCGCCCGGCAGATAATAGGTGTCCTGCACCATGCCCTTCGCCTTGGACAGTGGCGCGATCTCACTCAGTTTCCGGTCCACCGCTGCCACACGGGCTTCGGCTTCCGCCACCAAATCCTTCGCGGCGTCAATCCGGTCAGCCCGGGCGGGCAGCTTCAGGACCGCGAGCCCGGCTCTCAGCGCCTGCACCCGCGCAGCAGCCTGGTCACGCGCCGCCTGTGTTTGATCCAGCTTCGCCTCAACAAGGGCGCTGGTGCCCTTCAGTTCCTGCTGACGCTTCAAGTCCAGTTCCGCGTTCACAAGCGCCGCTTGCGCTTCGGCCAGTTCCGCCTCGCGCACCGCCAGTTCATCGGGCCGCGCTCCCTTTTTCAGGTCCGCCAGATCGGCTTTGGCGCGTGCGGCGGCGGCCACCGCTTGCTCCTTTTCTGCCTTCAGTGTCGTATCGTCGAGTGCAAAGAGCGCATCACCCACATCAACGGGCTGGCCACGCATGACATTGAGATCAGCCAGCGTGCCGGACACCGGCGCCGCATAGTGGATATAGTCGCCTTCGACATAGCCATAATAGGCCGCTTCGGCATAATCCATGCGGCCCTGATACCAGGACCAGCCAGCCACACCAGCGGCAAGCAACACAACAAGCACTGTTCTTAGACGCTTCATGATCATCCTCTTGAGGCGGTTCCTTTTGTGGAACTCGATTTTTTCGCTGCCGATGACTCGGACCATGCATTATATGCTTGTAATTAATTAATTCGTCAATTAATTTAAATTCATGACAAAGGAAACCCAGAAAACCCGCCGCGTTGGGCGCCCCAAAGCTGGCGCGAGAACCGATGCGAAAGCCCAGATAATCGCGGCTGCGGGCCCGATTTTCTCGCGCCAGGGATTCGCGGCCACCAGAATTTCAGAGCTTGCGAAGGCCGCAGGCGTGACGCCCGCCATGGTTCATTATTATTTCGATGGCAAAGAACAGGTGCTGGTGGCGGTGTTTGAGGCCGCCTTTGCCCCCCTATTGGCCAAGCTGGAAGACCCCACAAGCCTGGAGGGCTGGGTGGAAACCTTCCACGCGCACATCATGGGCATCCGCTGGATGCCGCACCTGATGCTGCGAGAAGTGATCATGGAAGGCGGGCACCTGCGCGACCATTTCGCCGACAATGTGGCTCCCAAGCTGGTGGGCAAATGGCTGACGCTTCTTGCACAGGAAAAACAGGCGGGCCGCCTGCGGCCTGACGCCAACGACTTCCGCCACGCGGTTCTTCTGATGGGGATGCTGCTTTATCCGTTCGTTGTGGCGCCGGCGAGCGGCGCACTAACGGGCATGCCCTTCTCGGATGAGGATATGATCGGTTTCCGGGATGATGCCATCCGGCTGTTCTTCAAAGGCGCGAAGGGCTGATCAGTTGCTGATGCCAGGCACTTTGAGGACGCCATCCTTGAAATCCTCAATCCAGATCAGGAATTCGCCCGCAGACATGGGCTTGCCGAACAGGTATCCCTGCGCATAATCCGCCCCTAGGTCAGTGACAATCTTCAGATGCTCTTCGGTCTCCACGCCCTCGCAAGTGCATTTAAGCTCCAGCTTGTGCGCGAGCTCAATGGCGGTCTCAAGGATGATACGCGCTTTGTGGTCTTCCACAGCCCGGCTCAGGAACTGGCGATCAATCACCAGTTCGTCGAACGGGATTTCCTTTAGCATCAAGAGCGGCGCAAACCCTGCCCCGAAATCATCGAGCGCTAGGCCAAAGCCATCCTTGTGGAGCTGCGCTAGCACCTGAAGCGGCACCTTGGCATCAATATCCAGGTCGGATTCCGTTACTTCAAGCCGAACCATATTGGGGCGGATATCGAACTGGTCGGCAAGGCCTGAGACCACTTCGGCAAAGTCCGGCTTACGCAGGTTCTCAGACGTCACGTTGATGGAAAGGGTCACTTCCTGGCCCTGTTTGCGCCAGCGCCCCTGCTGCTGCATCGCAAGCTCCAGCATGCGGTAGGTCAGCACATCCATGTGGCCATATTCAATGGCGGCCTTCACCACTGCCCCTGCCCCCAGGAAGCTCCCGGTCGGTGTTTTCCAGCGCGCAAAGACCTCCGCCCCCATCACGGCTTTGGCCTTCAGGTCCAACTTCGGCTGGAAGGCGGGCGCGAGCCCGTCGGTCATCAAACCGCGGGTGAACTCGGCTTCCTCAAGCACGGTTTCGGTGCCCATGGCCGCGCTGGTGCGTGTATTCGCGATATCCTGCAGGGCTGCGGTCAGAAGATCTGCGTTAATCGGTTTGGATAGCGTCGCAAGCACGTTGACGCTGTAGGCCATGGCTTGCTCACGCGCTTCCTGGTTTGCCCGCGCGTCCAGATTGTTCAGAAGGATAACCCCTGGGTCCCACTCAAGGTCCGAGATCACGCGCAGGATGCCATAATCCTCGATGCCCGGCACATGAATCACGGTAACGATAATGTCGAAACGCTCTGTCTTCAGGAGCTCGATCGCCTGATCGCCGCTTGATACGCCCGAAATCATATAGTCACTGGCCGGCAAATGCTGCGCCAGCGCCTGCTGGGTCGTCGCCGTATCATCAATAACCAGAATGCGTTTACTCACAGAACCTCCTGTCCCCGACTGTTGTCGAAAGTATCACCATTCGCCCAAACGTCAAAGAAAACTGCCCGCCGAGGGGATCATCCCCCGGCGGGCAGCATGGTCACTCAAAGCCGAAATTAGACTTATTCTTCAGGGCTATAGCGCAGCACCGGATTACGGGCAGCCTGCGTTTCATCAAGCCGCTTCCAAGGCGCATGGTACGGTGCACCGCTGAAGCGGTCGACGTTGCCAGCTTTGGCTTCACCCGCAAGACCGCGCATGGATGCGATGAACTGGTCCATGTTGAACTTGCTCTCGCTCTCGGTTGGCTCGATCAGCATTGCGCCGTGCACCACCAGCGGGAAGTACATGGTCATCGGGTGGTAACCCTCGTCGATCATGGCCTTGGCAAAATCTAGCGTGGTGACGCCCGTGTCCTTGAGGAAACGGTCATCGAACAGCGCTTCGTGCATGCAAGGGCCTTCAAACGATGCCGTCATCACGTCACCAAGCGACGCCAGCACATAGTTGGCGTTGAGGACTGCGTCTTCCGCAGCCTGACGGATGCCGTCAGAACCGTGGCTGAGCATGTAGGAAAGCGCACGCACATACATGCCCATCTGGCCGTGGTATGCCACCAGGCGCCCCATGGACTTGTCATCAGCATCTTCAACCAGGTCGAAGCCGTCGTCTGTCTTCACTACGAACGGCACAGGCACATGGGCCTTCAGCGCATCGGAGAAGACAACCGGACCAGAACCCGGGCCGCCACCGCCGTGCGGGGTGGAGAAGGTCTTGTGCAGGTTGAAGTGCATGGCGTCCACGCCCAGGTCACCCGGACGGGCCTTGCCCATGATGGCGTTGAAGTTGGCGCCGTCACAGTAGAAAAAGGCACCAGCAGCGTGAATGGCGTCTGCGATATCGCGGATTTCATTCTCAAAGAGGCCACAGGTGTTCGGGTTCGTCAGCATCACAGCCGCGACAGTGTCATCAAGCGCTTCCTTCAGCGCCTCAAGGTCCACGCGGCCGTTGTCCTTCGCCGGGATCGCCTTCACCTTATAGCCGCAGAAAGCAGCCGTCGCCGGGTTGGTGCCGTGGGCACTTTCAGGGCACAGGATAACCTCGCGGGCATCGCCGCGGGCTTCAAGCGCAGAGCGGATAGCCATCACGCCGCAAAGCTCGCCGTGAGCGCCTGCCTTGGGGCTGAGCGCAACAGCAGGCATGCCAGTGAGCGTACACAGCCAGTTGCTCAACTCGTCCATCAACTGCATGGCACCGCGAACGGTGGATTTCGGCTGCAGCGGGTGGATGTCGCCAAAGCCGGGCAGACGCGCCATTTTTTCATTCAGGCGTGGGTTGTGCTTCATGGTGCAGGACCCAAGCGGGAACAGACCCATGTCGATGCCGTAGTTGCGGCGCGACAGGCGCGTATAGTGACGCACGGCGTCAGGTTCCGGCAGCCCCGGGCAACCGATCTCGCTGGTCCGTGCAAGACCGCCGATGGCCATCTCGAACTCGCCCACTTCCGGTACGTCCACGCCTGTGGTCTCGGTCGAACCCAGCTCGAAAATGAGCGGCTCGGCAAGACGCAGGCCCTTATGGCCGGAGAAGCTTTCAAAATCTGTATTTTCTGCTGCGGCACCCGCGGAAGTCGGCCGACCTTGATTATTCATGGACATTAGAGGACCTCCTTCAGACCAGCCACCAGGGCCGAGATATCATCTGCAGACACGGTTTCGGTCGCCGCCAGGATCAGCACATCGTCAAGGCCCGCACCTGGGTAGAGGCGCGAAGCAGGCACACCCGCGAGGATGCCCTTGTCCGCCAGCGCATCAACGACAGTTGCCGCGTCTTTGCTGAGCTTCACCGAGAATTCGTTGAAGAAGGTGCCGTTCAGCACCTCTACGCCGTCAACGCCCTTGAGCGCATCACGCAGGTCAACAGCGGCCTTGTGGTTCGCAAGCGACACACCGCGCAGGCCCTTTTCGCCCAGCAGTGTCATGTGAATGGTGAAGGCCAGTGCACACAGGCCAGAGTTGGTACAGATGTTCGACGTGGCTTTTTCGCGGCGGATATGCTGCTCACGCGTCGACAGCGTCAGCACGAAGCCGCGCTTGCCGTCGGCGTCAACCGTTTCACCGCACAGGCGACCCGGCATCTGGCGCACAAACTTCTGGTTGGTGGCAAACAGGCCAAGGTAAGGGCCGCCGAAATTGAGGCCGTTACCGATGGATTGGCCTTCGCCAACCACGATATCCGCGCCCATCTCACCAGGGCTCTCGATGAGGCCAAGCGACATCACTTCGGTGACAACGACAATCAAAAGCGCCTTGTTTTCATGCGCTTTTTCTGCGAGCGGACGAAGGTCCAAAACGCTACCGAACACACCCGGGTTCTGGAACACCACGCAGCTTGTGTCGGCGTCGATCGCGTCGATCGCGGCCTGGAGCTCAGCTTCTGGATCAGCTGGGTTTGGCGCCAGTCGCTCGATCACATCATCGGTGAACTGGGTGGTCGTTGCCACAACGCTTGCGTAGTGAGCGTGCAGGCTGCCAGCCAGGATGGCTTTCTTCTTGCGGGTCACACGGCGCGCCATCATCACGGCTTCCGAACAACCGGTGGAGCCGTCATACATGGAGGCATTGGCCACATCCATGCCGGTCAGCTGCGCGACTTGCGTCTGGAATTCGAAGATATACTGGAGCGTGCCCTGTGCGATTTCCGGCTGGTACGGCGTGTAGGCCGTCAGGAATTCGCCGCGCTGGATCATGTGGTCGACGGTTGCCGGCACATGGTGCTTGTACGCGCCCGCGCCCACAAAGAACGGCACACTGCCAGCAGCCGTATTCTTGGCGGCCATGCGCGACAGGTAGCGCTCCACTTCCATCTCACTCTTAAAGCGAGGCAGATCAATTTCCGGGTTCAGGACGTCTGTCGGGATATCCTTGAACAGTTCATCAACATGACGAACACCGATTTTATCCAGCATTGCCTGCCGGTCGGTGGCGGTCAGCGGCAAGTAGCGCATGCCACATACTCCTTGAGGTAACAAAAAAGCGCCAGCCAACGGCCAGCGCTCAGGGTGTCTTAGTCCAGACCTTCGATGAACTCAGCGTAAGCCGTTTCGTCCATCATGTCGTCAAGCTCGCCTGCGTCGGCAATCTTGATCTTGAAGAACCAGCCAGCGTCCATCGCCGCACTGTTCACAAGGCCAGGCTCGCCTTCCAGAGCTTCGTTTACTTCAACGATTTCACCCGCCAGCGGCGCGTAAACTTCTGACGCTGCTTTGACAGATTCAACAACGGCAACTTCGTCGCCTTTTTCGTATGATGCGCCAACTTCCGGCAGCTCTACGAATACAACGTCGCCAAGGGCGTTCTGGGCATAGTCGGTAATACCAACGGTTGCCACTTCGCCTTCAACTTCCAGCCACTCATGCTCTTCAGTAAATTTCAACATGCGCCTATCCTCCAAATCCAGGCTTAAGATACTTGCTTGCGCTTATAGCGCTGCTCAACAAATGGGGTCGCGGCCACTTTGGCCGGGTGGGCCTTGCCGCGGATCAGAAGCTGCACGTCCGTGCCCACTTCCGTGAATGCTTGGGGCACATAGCCCATGGCAACCGGGCCACCGAAGGTGGGGCCGAAGCCGCCTGACGTGATCTTGCCGATCTCGTTGCCGTCCATGTCTGCGATGATGGTGCCTTCGCGTGCTGGCGCGCGACCCGAAGGCAAAATGCCCACGCGGGAGCTTGCGGCGCCTTCCGCCAATTCCTTGAGGATACGGTCAGCGCCAGCGAAATCAGCGTCCTCGCGGCGTTTCTTGCCGATCGCGAAGGTCACATTCGCAGCCACAGGAGTCACGCTCGCGTCAAAATCATGGCCAGACAGGCACAGGCCTACTTCAAGGCGCAGGCTGTCGCGCGCACCAAGGCCGATCCACTCAACGTCGTCGCTCATCAGCAGACGATTGCACAGGGCCTCAGCCTCGCTCTCGGGCACAGAAATCTCATAGCCATCTTCGCCGGTGTAGCCAGAGCGGGATACCCAGCACACAACGCCTTCAAGGGTGATGGCGGTGGCTTCCATAAAGCCCAGTTCAGCAGCTTCCGGTGCCAGTGCAGCCAGCACATCTTCAGCCTTGGGGCCCTGCAGCGCGATCAGCGCGCGGTCTTCGAGGGGCTCAACAGTGATCAGGTCACCGAGCTTCTCTTCAAGGATGGCATAGTCTTTGTCTTTGCAGGCGGCGTTCACGACCACATACAGCGTGCCCTCGGGCTCATGCGTGCGGGTAACCATCAGGTCATCCTCGATACCGCCCTCGTCGTTCAGCAGAAGCGTGTAGCGCATCTTGCCCGGCTTCAGCACTTGAAGCGCACCTGGCATGATCTTCTCGATCGCGGCAGCGGGGTCTGAACCGTCTTTGGAATGAATATAGCACTGGCCCATGTGCGAGACGTCAAACAGACCCGCCTTCGCGCGGCAGAACTCATGTTCTTTCATGATGCCGAGCGGATACTGGACAGGCATGGCATAGCCCGCGAACGGAACCATCTTGCCGCCAGCGGCCACATGCATGTCATAAAGGGGGGTCTTAAGAAGGGTCTCGTCAGTCATAAGTCTCTGGCCTCCGCGTGCGCATGGTACCGGATAAATCCGGCAATTGCGCCCCCTCTGTCACGGAACCTGAGAGATTTGACCGGCGAAATACTGGCCGGCTTACCCCGTCGGTGAGCACTGCTTGCGCAGTTACTACTTTCCAGAGCGTCACATGGCCCGTGCGGTCCTTTTGCCTGAGAGTTTCCGGGGCGGTTGCTCCTTCGGCGCCAGCCCTCAAACCCATCAGAGGAAACTGGTCTCTCCCGCACGGTTGCTGCGATATGCCCTGATCGATTTAGATGGAGCATACAGCGTAACGTGTTGGCGACGGTATGCCGGACACCGCTGAAAGAGTCAATCACGCAATTACTCGCGCACAAGCTTTTCTGCTCACCTGTTGGAAACGCTTCACCCCGGCAAATTGACAGTTCGTCGCAAAGCTTCTTGAATAATGCTATACTGTAGCATAGATATTCTCGTGGACGATCCACCAAGGCTAGGGATTTAGAACTGTGGCATTTGCCGGGGCAAACATGGCGAACGGGACCAGAAAGACGCGCTTGATGGCGCTGCTTGCGCTGTTCTTTGTGGCCGCGCAGTTCTTTGCCGCCGCGCACGCAGGCGCATACGGCGACACCGACCACCTCCATAATGGTCACCCCTGTATTGTCGCCTCCATTGTAAAAAAAGCATCCGACATGGATGTGGTGGCGACGCCCGAGTTTACGTTTGATGACCATGCAGAATGGATTGAAGCCGTTGCCTTGCCCAAGGCCCCGGAAAGCCGCGCACCGCGCCTGAGCACCATTCGCGCACCTCCAGTACACGCATAATCCCCCGGCCCCGCGCCGAATTTCAAACAATCCAATACCGACCGTGCTGGCCAGTGGCTGCACGCTTTCTGATTGATACAGGGATATTCACGTGTCTGAAGTTATGAAACAAAAACGATTTTCCATTCTCCTTGCCACCAGTGCCCTTGTGGGCGGCTGGGCCGTACCCGCCAATGCCGCGAAGGCCCCACCGCTTGATGAACAGCTTGAGGAGATTGTCGTCTCCGGCGCCTATGAAGGCCGTAAGCTGGGCGAAACCATTGTGGGCGCCACGGTCCTCAGGCAGGAAGAAATCATGCGTCAGCTTGATGGCTCGCTCGGTGAAACGCTGAAGCGCCAGCCTGGTATCTCAAGCACCTTCTTCGGCCCTGGCGCCAGCCGCCCGATCATCCGCGGCCTGGGCGGGGACCGCATCAGGGTGCTCGACAGCAGCCTTGGCTCCATCGACGCCTCTTCGACCAGCCCGGATCATGCCGTCTCCGTTGAACCGGCGCTCGCTGAACGGATCGAGATCCTGCGCGGCACCGCCATGCTGATGTACGGCAGCAGCGCCTCGGGCGGTGTGATCAACGTATTCGACGGCCGCATCCCCAATGAGCTGCCGCAGGACGGCTTTGAGGGCGCTGTGCGCTACAGCCACAGCACGGTAAATGACGGCGATGAAGTCACGGCTGCCTTGAATGCCACCATTGGCAAGATCGGCGACAGCACGCTGGTGGCTCATGGCGATTTCATGTACCGCAACACGGACGACTATAACATCCCGGGCTATGGCGAATCCGAGGCCCTGCACGCGGCAGAAGAAGCCGAAGCAGGCCATGGTGATGAAGATCATGCCGATGAGCATGACGCAGAGCGTGACGGCGAAGCGTTTGGCGTCGCGGAAAACTCGGCCACCGAAACCTCCGGTGGCTCGGGCGGTCTGTCGCTCCTGTTCCAGGACGGCTTTATCGGCATGAACATCAAAAAGGTGGATAGCCAGTATGGCGTCCCTGGCGGCCATGCGCACGAAGGTGAACATGAGGGCGAAGACGCTGGCGCGGACGAGGAAGAAAATGTCACCATCGACCTTAACCAGATCCGCTATGACCTGGCTGGCGAGCTGGAGCGTGACTTCGCCTGGTTCAAGAAAGCCAAACTGCGCTTCGGCTATGCCGACTACAAGCACACGGAACTGGAAGGCGCAAACATTGGCACCGTTTTCGCGAACAAGGGCTGGGAAGGCCGGCTGGACCTGATCGAGAAAGGCGGCACTGAGTGGAATGGAGCGACCGGCATCCAGGTGCGCCGCCGAGATTTCTCTGCCATCGGCGACGAAGCCTTCGTTCCCTCCACCATCACCAACCAGTTTGGCCTTTATAGCGTCAAGGAATTTGACATGGGCCACTATACGCTTGAGGTCGGTGGCCGGTATGAGCATACCGCCTACACAGCTGATGACCTGGGCGCGAGCGAAAACTTCGACGGAATCAGCCTCTCGGCGGGACTGGGGTATGACGTGACAGACGAAGCCTTTGTCGGCCTGTCTGTTTTTCGCACCGAGCGCGCGCCTTCCGCCGAAGAGCTGTTCTCGAACGGGCCACACCTGGCAACCGGCGCCTATGAGCGCGGTGACCAAACCCTGGGCATTGAAACAGCCCTGGGCGTTGAGGCGACCTTCAGCTATTCGGAAGGCCCCTTCACGCTGGCCCTTAACACCTACCTGACGAACTATAATGACTTCATCTATGAAGCCGACACAGGTGAAGAAGAAGACGGACTACCCGTTTTCGCCTTCACCGCCGCCGACGCCCGTTTCTATGGCTTTGAAACCAAGGCAGAATTCCATGCCGGCACAATAAGCAGCCACCGTCTGGGTGAGATTGACATACACCTGGACGGCCAGATGGACTACGTCCGCGCCAAGCTGACCGGGGTGGACGGCACGAACAACCTGCCGCGCATCCCGCCGCTGTCGGCGCTTTTCGGCGTTGAGGCTTCATCGCTGTCGGTCGACCTGCGGACGGAGCTTGAATATGCCGCGCGCCAGAACCGGGTGACTGAGTATGAGCTGCCTACGGAAGACTATCTGCTGTGGAACGCGTACCTGACGGTTCGGCCGTTCGATAACAAGAACCTGTCGTTCCTGCTGAAGGCCACTAACATCGGCAATGTGGATGCGCGCCAGCACACAAGCTTCCTGAAGGACCTTGTGCCACTGCCGGGCCGCAACGTCAGCGTGGCATTCCGCGCCACCTTCTAGGCCGGGCATACACACCAGAATAGAAAACGGCGGCTCCAAATGGGCCGCCGTTTTTCTTTGATCTCTATAGGGCGCTTACCGCTCCATATTGAAGACAGCATCCTGTGCTGTCAGCTGGAAGCCCAGCAGCACCTCATAGTTATAGCGGCGGGCCTGTTCGATCGTCGGGATATGCTGCTCGATCACCTCGCGGGAGCTGGCGCGGCCTTCCCGGTCGAAATTCAGCGTCACGTCGTAGATCTTCTTGGTGATGATCTGGCTGTTGTCCTTCATGACCACCACAAAATATGGGATCGTCACGCTGCCGCCTTTGAAGGCATCGCCCGTGGTTGCCGCCACACTGAAGATCACCTCTGATGTGACGTCTGCAGCTTCTTCGCAGGTCAGGGTTACATCCACGATGGAAGCGGTGAAGGCAACGTCCTCCACATTGCGGCCCTGCCCTTCAAACCGGGTCAGCGTGCCAGCGTCACCCACAACGGCCACTGCCGGGCAACGGGACACCGTTACCTCAAGCGGGTTGCGGTTGCCGCAGGCCGCGAGCAGGAACACAAGACCGAACAAAATCACACTACGAACGGACATAAATCGCCTTTCAAAATCAGCTATCGGCCCCGCGCGCCCGTCAAGGCTCCGCTCACAAGCCGGAAATTGGCCGCGATCATAAAAAGAAGACCGCTAAAGAGCAACCCACCTTATGGCCCGGCGGCATAAATAAGCTCCAGCGTTCGGCTAGCAACCAAGCATGTCCAAACTATGGCGCAGGGCACCATCAAAGCTTAATACGTCCGGAAGCACGTCTTGCTTGACGCTTGGGGGCGTTGGGCGGTAGCAAAGGGCTGCAATTTCTTTCCCATGGAGGCAGCCGAATGGCGGCAGAAAACAGTCTGCGAATTCTTCTGGCCAACCCGCGCGGTTTCTGCGCCGGGGTCGACCGCGCGATCAAGATTGTCGAACTGGCGATCAAGAAGTTCGGCGCGCCCGTCTATGTGCGGCACGAAATCGTGCATAACCGCTATGTGGTAGAGGGCCTTGAAGCCAAAGGTGCGGTGTTCGTGGACGAGTTGGATGAAGTACCAACCGACATGCCGGTTGTCTTCTCGGCCCACGGTGTGCCCAAGTCCGTGCCTGCGGAAGCAGAGCGCCGCAATATGGTTTATGTGGATGCCACCTGTCCGCTGGTGTCGAAAGTGCACCGGCAGGTGGAGCGCCACATGATGCACGGCCGCGAAATCCTGATGATCGGCCACGCCGGCCACCCAGAGGTTATCGGCACCATGGGGCAAGTACCAGACGGCACCGTGACGCTGATTGAGACCGTCGAGGACGTGGCGAAGTTCGAGCCCCGGAACCCCGAAGAACTAGCATTCGTGACACAGACAACCCTGTCGGTCGACGATACGTCGGAGATTGTCGCAGCGCTTCTGGACCGTTTCCCTGAACTGGACCAGCCCAACAAGGAAGATATTTGCTACGCCACCACAAACCGCCAGATTGCGGTGAAGGAAGTGGCCAAGCAAGCGGACCGCATGATCGTGATCGGCGCCTACAACAGCTCCAACAGCATGCGGCTGGTGGAAGTCAGCGAAAAAGCGGGGTGCCCGGCCAAGCTGGTACGCCGCGCTAGCGAGCTTGACTGGGACTGGCTGGACGGCGCCACCGCCGTGGGCATTTCCGCTGGCGCCAGCGCCCCTGAAGTGCTGGTGGAGGAAGTCATTGAAGCGCTGAAAGGCCACTATGACGCTAAGCTGGAACTTGTGACCACCGCCGAAGAAAACGTGGTCTTCAAAGTGCCCCCCATTTTGAAGGACGTTGCCTGATGGCGGTTTATACGCAGGTAGACGACCAGACCCTGAATGCCTTCCTGGTCACCTATGATGTCGGTGAAGCCACCAGTTTCAAGGGCATCGCCGAAGGCGTGGAAAACTCCAACTACCTGCTGGAAACCACCAAAGGGCGCTTCATCCTGACGCTCTATGAAAAGCGCGCAAACCCTGAAGACCTGCCCTATTTCCTCAATATGATGGAACATCTGGCGGAAGGCGGCATCCCGTCCCCCTTGCCGATCCACAACAGAAGCGGCAAAGCCCTGCAGACGCTGGCGGGCCGCCCGGCTTGCCTGATCAGCTTCCTCAAGGGCGTGAGCGTTCATCATCCGTCCGCCAACCAGTGCGCGGCGCTGGGCGGCATGCTGGCTGACATGCACAAGGTGGGGCAGTCATTTGACGAAAGCCGCCCCAACGACCTGTCGCTTGAGGGCTGGAAAACCCTGGCTACCAAGACCTGCGCCCGCGCCGACGAAGTCAAGGAAGGGCTGGCCGATGAAATCAGGACCGAGATTGAGGCCCTGGACGCCGCCTGGCCCACCGGCCTTCCCATGGGTACAGTCCACGCAGACCTGTTCCCGGACAATGTGCTGTTCACCGGCGACACCATCACCGGCGTGATCGATTTCTATTTCGGCTGCACCGACATGTTGGCCTACGACATCGCCGTGTGCATCAACAGCTGGTGCTTCGACGCAGACCACCAGTTCCTGCCGGGCCACGCCAAACGCCTAATGGAAATGTATGACGCCCACAGGCCACTTACGCCGGTTGAAATTGACGCCCTGCCCCTGCTGTGCCGCGGCGCCGCGCTCCGCTTCCTGCTGACCCGCCTTTATGACTGGTTGAACCCGGTTGAGGGTGCCGTGGTGACGCCCAAGAACCCGCTGGATTACCTGAAGCGACTGAAATTCCACCAGCAGATCAGGGATGCAGCCGGGTATGTTGTCTAAGAAGAAGGTTGTCGAAATCTATACCGATGGCGCCTGCTCGGGCAACCCGGGCCCGGGCGGCTGGGGGGCGCTCCTCCTCTATGGTGACCACGAGAAGGAAATCACCGGCGGCGAGATGGAGACCACCAACAACCGCATGGAACTGACCGCCGCCATCGAGGCCCTGAGGCTTTTGAAGCGGCCCTGCGTTGTGCACCTGCATACCGAC
>JBNKYQ010000002.1:0-37923 GCA_050300975.1 Kordiimonas sp. | reverse complement strand
CCTACAAACGCTTCACGGCCCTTGGCCCACTGATGGCGAATGTCGGTAATGGCGGCAAGGGCATAGCCTGGAAAACCGAAGAAGAGGTCGAACTTCTGGGCCGCCTGAACGGCATCCATGACGACGAAGGCGCAAACAAGGGGATGCCGAAGATTGAGACGGACGTGGATGCGACCGAGGTGGTTCTTTCCCTTGCGCCGGAGACAAACGGGCATGTGGCTGTGAAATCCTGGGCGGCGCTTGGCGAGATCACGGGGCGTGAGCACACGCACCTGGCCAAGCCGAAGGAAGACGAGAAAATCCGCTTCCATGACATCAAGCAACAGCCGCGCAAGATCATCTCGTCGCCGACCTGGTCGGGCCTTGAAGATGAACACGTCAGCTACAACGCGGGCTACACCAACGTCCATGAGCTGATCCCATGGCGTACGCTTACGGGCCGTCAGCAGTTTTATCAGGATCACGAATGGATGCGTGATTTCGGCGAAGGCTTCTGTGTCTATAAGCCACCAGTGAACACCAAGACGGTGAAGCCGGTGCAGGACAAATACAGCCGAGGCCACAAGCAAATTGCGCTGAACTGGATCACGCCGCACCAGAAATGGGGCATCCACTCCACCTACAGCGACAACTTGTTGATGTTGACACTGAACCGCGGCGGCCCAGTGGTCTGGATTTCGGAAATCGACGCCAAGAAGATTGATGTCGAGGATAATGACTGGATCGAGCTCTATAACACCAACGGCGCCATCATGGCGCGGGCGGTCGTATCCCAGCGCGTGCCCGAAGGCATGACCATGATGTACCACGCCCAAGAAAAGATGATTAACACACCTATCTCCAACACCACGGGCGGTCGGGGCGGTATCCATAACTCGGTGACCCGCGCGGTGGTCAAGCCAACCCATATGATTGGCGGTTACGCACAGCTCGCTTACGGGTTCAACTATTACGGCACAGTGGGGTCCAACCGCGATGAATTCGTGGTGGCGCGCCGCGTCGACAACATCGAGTGGGGGCTTGAAGAGGCGCCCACCCAGGCAGCCGAGTAGGAGATAAGCTCATGAAAATACGTGCACAAATCGGCATGGTCCTCAATCTGGACAAATGCATTGGCTGCCACACCTGCTCGGTCACCTGCAAAAACGTGTGGACCAGCCGGGAAGGCGTTGAATATTCCTGGTTCAACAACGTTGAAACCAAACCGGGTGTCGGCTATCCCCGAGAATGGGAAAACCAGGACCGCTGGAACGGTGGCTGGGAACGCAAGACAAACGGCAAGATCCAGCCAAAGATCGGTGGCAAGTTCCGGGTGTTGGCGAATATCTTCGCCAACCCGGACCTGCCGGAAATCGACGACTATTACGAGCCGTTCACCTTCGACTACGCCCATCTGCAGACGGCGCCCGAGAGCAAAACCGTGCCAACCGCGCGGGCGCATTCCGTCATCACCGGCCAGGCGATGGAGAAACCCGAATGGGGCGTGAACTGGGAAGAAATCCTGGGTGGCGAGTTCGAGAAACGCTCGAAGGACTATAACTTCAAGGACGTTGAAAAGGATATCTACGGCCAGTTCGAAAATACCTTTATGATGTATCTGCCGCGCCTGTGCGAACACTGCCTGAACCCGACCTGCGCAGCGTCCTGCCCATCGGGCGCGATCTACAAGCGCGAGGAAGACGGTATCGTTCTTATCGACCAGGACAAATGCCGCGGTTGGCGCATGTGTGTTTCGGGTTGTCCTTATAAGAAGATCTACTTCAACTGGCAGTCGGGCAAATCCGAGAAATGCACCTTCTGCTTCCCACGGATCGAGAACGGCGAACCGACGGTTTGTTCCGAGACCTGCGTGGGCCGGATACGCTATCTGGGTGTGATGCTTTATGACGCGGACCGGATCGAGGAAGCTGCATCCACTGCGGACCCAGAGGACCTCTATGAGGCCCAGACGGACATCTTCCTCAATCCGAACGATCCGGCTGTGATTGAGCAGGCTCGGCTTGACGGTATCCCTGAAAGCTGGCTTGAGGCAGCGCGCAAGTCGCCCGTCTACAAGATGGCGATGGAATGGAAAGTGGCCTTCCCGCTTCACCCGGAATACCGCACGCTGCCAATGGTATGGTATATCCCGCCGCTGTCGCCGATCCAGAGCGCCTATGCTGAAGGCAAAGTGGCTGGTGACGACATCATGCCCGACGTGAAAAGCCTGCGTATCCCGGTCAAATATCTGGCCAATATGCTGACAGGCGGCAAGGAGGAGCCGGTTGTCCATGCACTTGAGCGGATGATGGCCATGCGCAGCTTCATGCGGTCCAAGACCGTGGGCGGGGAAGATCGCACCGATGTGCTCGAACGGGTAGGGCTCGATGCCCGCACAGTGGCCGATATGTACAAGATCATGGCGTTGGCGGACTATGACGACCGCTTCGTTATCCCAACCAACCACCGTGAATATGCCGGCAAAACGCCGTTTGATAATGAGATCGCGTTCGAGAGCCGGTCGGCTTGCGGTTTCAGCTTCGGTAACGGCTGTTCGGGTAGTGCCCGTTCCGGTGGCCTGTTCGGCGGCAAAAGCCACAAAAACACCATGTCCGGCAACGTGAGGAGAGGCTGATGCGTACCTTCAAGATCATGGGCATGCTGCTTGCCTATCCAACGGAAGAACTGCAGCACCATATGGATGAGCTGAAGGCAGTCCTCACTGAGGAAAAGCTCATTCCGGCAAAGGTCATGAAACCACTTTTGGCCTTCATGGATGATCTGGCCCGCCGGAACCTGATGCGGGCGCAGGAAGACTATGTGGCCAACTTCGACCGGTCACGTGCGCATTCGCTTTACCTGTTTGAGCATGTCCACGGCGAAAGCCGTGACCGCGGCCAGGCCATGGTGGACCTGATGGACCTCTATAAAAGCCACGGGTTTGAACTGGCGGCTCGCGAACTGCCGGATTACCTGCCGCTGTTTCTTGAGTTTCTGGCGATCCTGCCGTTCGAGGAAGCCAAAGAGCTTCTGGCTGAGACTGTCCACATCCTTGGGGCGGTGGGTGCGAAACTAAAGGCCAAGAAGCTCGGCTACACCCACGTGTACCGCGCGCTTGAGGCTTTGACCGACGCCAAGGCGGACGAAAAGTTCGTCGAGCAGGCGCTCATTGACGCCGCACAAGAAGACACCAGCCTTGAGGCGCTTGATAAGGAATGGGAGGAAACCCCCGCCTTTGACGGCGACGCATCCTGCGCTGTGTGCCCTTCCGCAACCCGCCATCAGGGCACGGCCGCCGCCGCGCCAACTGTTCAGTGATAGGAGACAAGAATGTCAGCTTATCTCAATGACTTTTTCTTCGGGATCTATCCTTACCTTGCCATCGTGATCATGGTGATGGGCTCGATCCTTCGCTATGATCAGGACCCATACAGCTGGAAAGCGGGTTCAAGCCAGCTTCTGCGCTCGAAGGGTATGCGGGCGGGCAGCAACATGTTCCATGTGGGCATCATCCTCTTGTTCTTCGGCCACTTTGTAGGGCTTTTGACGCCTGAAAGCGTTTATCATGTGGTGATGACGGCGGCCGCGAAACAGAAAATGGCGATGATTGCCGGGGGTATCTTCGGCGCCATCTGCTTCATCGGCATGACCATTCTTCTGGTGCGCCGCTTGACAGACCCACGCATCCGCGCAACCAGCAAACCGGCGGATATCATGATCCTTCTGGTGCTGTATGTTCAGTTGATCCTTGGCCTCGCCACCATTCCGGCGTCTGCCCAGCATCTGGACGGCAGCTCGATGATTGCGCTCGCAAACTGGGCACAGCATATTGTGACGTTCCGAAGCGGCGCAGCAGATTTCGTGGTTCATGAGCCACTCGTGTTCAAGCTGCATATTATCCTTGGCCTGACGATCTTTGTGCTGTTCCCGTTCACCCGGCTGGTGCACATCCTGTCTGCGCCGATCAAATATATCTTCCGGTCTGGATACCAGATCGTCAGGAAGAGGGCCTGAGCCATGCCGATGTTCGTGAATGAAACCGAAATCTCGGACGACGAAGTGTTCAAGGAAATGCAGTTTCATCCTGCACCAACACGAGAGGCCGCCCGCGATGAGGCGGCCAAAGCCCTCCTTGTGCGCGAACTGCTGCGCCAGGAAGCCGTTGAGAAAGGTTTCCTCAAGCAAGGTGCATCCGAGGAAGCGTTTGATGCCGGGATCATGAAGCTCATCCAGATGGAAGTGACAGCACCAGAGGCCACGTCAGAGGTATGCCGTCATTATTACGACCATAATATCGACCGGTTCAGCGCAGGGAATGGAGCCAAAATGCCTCTGCCGTTCAGCGAGGTGGAGCCGCGAATCCGCGACTATCTTCATACCAGGAGCATGCGCCATGGAATTCAGTCTTACATACTGGACCTTGCAGGAAGGGCAAAGATTGCGGGATTTGATCTCGCGGCTGCGCTCTAAAGTCTGGGCATTCAAGTCTCACAACACGTGAATAGTATCCCTGAGGTGCTCCCATGGACTCCTACGAAGAACTGATCGAAGGCTACAAAATCTTCCGCGCCGAGTATCTGGACAAGAAGTACGAGGCCTACCGGGATTGGGCCGCAAAGGGACAGGCGCCAAAGGTTTTGATCATCGGCTGCAGTGACAGTCGAGTGAACCCGGCGATCCTGACCCACGCAGGCCTCGGCGAGATTTTTGTTGTCAATAATGTCGCTAATATCGTGCCGCCGTACGAGAAGGGCGAAAGCCACCACAAGTCACTTGGGGCCGCCATCCAGTATGCGGTCAACCATATCAAGGTGGAGCATATAATCGTGATGGGGCATTCGGGCTGTGGGGGCATCGCCGCCCTGATGGCCGAAAACCCCGCCGACCGGTTCGATGCGGGCGAGGACGACTATATCGCCGACTGGGTCGGTATTCTGGCGCCGGCCAAGAAAGCGGTTCTGGAAAACTGTGACCCTAAACACGACCATGAAGAATGCTTGCGTCTTGCTGAAATGGAAGGCGCGCTTGTCTCCATCCAGAACCTGGCGGGCTACCCTTGGGTGCGTCGGGCCGTGAAGGAAGAGAGGCTCGCCCTTCATGCCTGGTATTTCCACGTGGATAGCGGTGAGCTGCTCTCGTACCGGCCGGAAGAGGACCGCTTCCGCCGCCTGTGTCGCTAATACCACACCATGGTGCGACATTTCGTCAAATTCTCCAATTTTTTCATTGACTTGATCTGGATCAGGTGAGGTTGATACAGGTGCGGCTAAAAAACACGCATTGAAGGGTTTTAAGGAGTTTGAACCATGAGAAAGAGCCCCATTTTTATTGCTGTTAGTTCCTTTGCAATTGCTGCAACCGGCGCCGCAGCCGCTCAAGATACTGGTAACTTCCTGCAGGATGGCGACGCGGGGCTTGATCTCCGTTACCGGCTTGAACTGGTTGACCAGGACGGCTTCTCCAAGAAGGCGGCCGCGTCGACGCTGTTGACCAAAATCTGGTACAAAACCGGCGACCTGCACGGTTTTAGCGCCTATCTTGAGGGCACCAACACGACTGTGCTGGGGCAGGACACCTATAATAATACGGTGAACGGCAACATCACCCGCCCGGTGGTGGCTGACCCGGATACGACCGAGCTCAATCAGGCTTATATTCAGTATAAGAATGACTATTTCACGCTTAAGGGCGGGCGCCAGGGTATCAATCTGGACAATCAGCGTTTCGTTGGTACGGTTGGCTTCCGCCAGAACGACCAGACCTATGACGCGGTGGCCGCGATCGCCACGCCCACGAAGGACCTGACTGCGGTTTATGGCTATGTCTGGAACGTGAACCGCATTTTCGGCGAAGACCACCCCTTTGGGAACCTGGATACCAACACCCATGTGTTCAATCTCTCTTACAAGGGCTTTGAATTCGCGAACATCACAGCCTATGCGTTGTTGATCGACCTTAACGACGCTCCTGTTTACGGGCTGTCATCCAGCACGTTCGGCGTGCGGCTGACGGGTAAGTCGTCGGTGTCAGACGGCCTGAAGCTTGGCTACGAGCTCGAGTATGCATCCCAATCTGATTATAAAGACAATCCGAACGACTTTTCGGCGGATTATTGGAACGGCAGCGTGTCGGCGACCGCGGGCGCCCTGACCGGCCAGATCGGGTATGAACTTCTGGGCAGCGACAACGGCGTGGCCTTCCAGACCCCGCTTGCCACGCTTCATGCCTTCAATGGCTGGGCAGACAAATTCCTAGCAACTCCAGCAAATGGTCTTGAGGACATCAATGTGTCGTTGGCCTACAAGGTGCCGGGCGACGGTGCTCTTGGCGGGATGCTGTTCAAAGCCGTGTATCACGACTTTTCCAGCGATACTGGCGGCATCTCCTACGGCAATGAGATTGACTTCCTGGTGACGAAAAAGATCAACAAATACCTGACGGCGTCGGTGAAAGCCGCTTTCTATAATGCGGATGAGTTTGCCACCGACACAGACAAGATCTGGTTCACGCTGCAGGCAAAATTCTAGGCTGCGACCACAGGATTTAGACAAGGGGGTGTCGGGTGCGACAATAAGCGCCCGGCGCCTTTGTATGTGTCTGGTTAGGATGAACACATTCAGATGCAGGAGAAAATCTATGTCTGCGAGACGATACCAGGGACCGGCGTTCCTGAGCTTCGGGTTTCGTCCTTTCTTTCTCATGGCTGGCTTTTCGGCGGCCGTTCTGGTGCCCGTTTGGCTCTATCTCTTTACCCACGGGGGTGACCTGGCGGGCGGCATGGACCCACTCCGCTGGCACATCCATGAAATGCTGTTTGGTTATTTGGCTGCCGTTATCACCGGCTTCCTCTTGACCGCTATTCCCAATTGGACCGGTCGGTTGCCGATATCCGGCATGCCGCTTCTGATGCTTGCGCTTGCGTGGCTGTTGGGGCGTGTCGTCATGCTCGCACCCGTGATGCCGGTCACGGCCGCCACGGTTGACAGTGTTTTCCTGCTGGCGGTTGCGGGGCTCGTAAGCCGGGAGGTGATTGCGGGCAAGAATTGGCGAAACGCGCCTGTGTGCCTGATTGTCAGCCTGCTGGCCGCCAGCAATATCGCCTTCCACATCGAGACGCTTGGCGTGTTTTCCGGTGACTATGCAGTGCGCGCCGCGCTTGCGCTTATCGTCATGCTGAATGCGCTCATCGGTGGGCGTATTGTGCCCAGCTTCACCACCAACTGGCTGATCAAATCGGGGAGGGGTGAGCGCCCTGTCCCCTTCAACCAGTTCGACAAGGTGCTTTTGGTGGCGACGGCGGCGGGTCTTGGCATTTGGGTTGTGGTACCACAAAGCCAAGAGGCTGGGGCGATTCTTCTACTGGTCGCTTTCGGGCACCTCGTGCGGCTCGTGCGTTGGAAAGGCTGGGCCACAGCATCAAGCGCCATCGTGCTGGTACTGCATGTGGCCTACCTTTGGATACCCATCGGGTTTGCTCTTCTTGGCCTTCAAACACTGGTGCCGGATCTCGGCGTTGCGCCAAGCGCAGGCATTCATGCCCTGACGGCTGGCCTGATGGGGTTGATGCCGCTTGCCGTCATGTCTCGCGCCACGCTCGGGCACACCGGTCGCGACCTTGCCGCCGGAAGTTTTGGTGCCGGGATGTATTTAGCGGTTTTTCTTGCTGCCGTATTCAGGGTATTTGCGCCCCTGGTGCCAGGAGCATATGATATTCTGCTGTCTGTAGCTGGGTTGTTGTGGATCATCGGCTTCCTCATGTTCTTTTCCAGATACGGCAAAATGCTGATTATGCCGAGGGCGTGACATTGAGTTGCTAACGGGAAGGGCATATCGACCGCTTCGGGTCATAAAGTGCACTCAGTTGATGGGAGTAGAATGACTGTTTCCTGATCAAAAAGGAGACAGATCATGAAACTCTTCTTTCAACACGAAAATTCCCATCAACTCTGGAACAAAGGAAAGCTGATTGGGGAGAAGCTACCTCTCTTGCGGGAAGCATCTCGAAGCTCCTGTCAGTAAGCGAATTATCGTTTCTCTTGAAAACCGCAAAAAGCCCTCCTAGGGTTATGCAACTGTTGCATAGATGTATCGTTAGGAGCGTAAGGTTGACACAAAAATCGCCAATCAAGATGGCAGATTTGGCGAAGCTGGCCGGGGTTTCCAAATCCACCGTGTCGCGCGCCTTGGCAGACAGTCCATTGATCCCGAAAGAGACGAAGGAAAAGATTGCGGCACTGGCCAAAGAGCACAACTACCGCCTGAACAAGCGGGCGAGGAATTTCCGCACCAAGGAAACGCTGACCATTGCAGTGCTGATCCCCGATACGAAAGAGAAAGACTGGCGCCTGTCGGATCCCTTTTTCCTGGAGCTTCTGGGTAGTATTGCCGACACCCTGAATGACCAGGACCATGAATTACTGCTGGCGAAATCGTCAGTCAGTGCAGAGGAATGGGCAAGAGATCATATCGAGCGTGGCACATGCGATGGCGTTATCCTTGTGGGGCAGGGGACCCAGCACGATGAGATCAACAAGCTGGCGGAAGGCAATACGCCTTTCGTTGTGTGGGGCGGTCTTCTGGCCGACCAACGCTATTGCACAGTTGGAAGCGACAACAGGCTCGGCGGGGAGAAGGCCTGCAGGCATCTGATAAAAAAGGGGCGGCGGAACATCGCCTTTCTGGGGGACCAGCGGCTGCCTGAGGTAGCGCTGCGCTATGAAGGATACCGGGCCGCACTTGAGGACGCAGGATTGGACGCCAATCCGGCCCTTGAAGTGGAGACGCCGTTCGGTGGTGAAACAGCTTACAGGGCAGTGGCTGATTTTCTGGATAGCCGCCAGCCGGTTGACGGCATCTTTGCCTGCTCCGACGTTATTGCTATGGCGACGATCCGGGCGCTTCGGGAGCGGGGGCTTTCGATCCCAGAGGAAGTGGCGATCGTCGGCTATGACGATATTGCGCTGTCGTCATACTATAGCCCGCCGCTCACGACCGTGCGGCAGGACTGCGGGCGCGGAGGACGGGAGCTTGTGGCGCGGCTCCTGGAAATCATTCAGGGAGGCAAGCCCGCCCCCCTGATGCTTGATACGGATATTGTCGAACGTGCCTCGACCTAGGCGAAGCTTCCCACAAGCAGGGCTGTCGCCGTCAGCAAAATCACGGACAGAACGCGATAGTTTGCGTACCAGCGGGTTCCCTCAAGGGATTTGCTTTCGGCCCGGTACACGTCAATTGTCCATGTCAGGCCGTCAAGCTTGTCAACATTTGGCGCTGGTGCCGTCAGGCTGGCGACTATCAGGATCACCGTGCATAGCGCGCATAAGATTGGTGCGGCATAGAGGAAGTGGATCGACGTTGACCCAACCACTTCGTTGGCGATGAACAGGCCGATGCCCGCCATCGTGCCGATAAGGATGGTCCAGAATGCGCCGGTTGCGTTGGCGCGGCGCCAGAAGGTGCCTACCAGAAACAGAACCACCACAGGCGGAATGCTGTAGGACAGGATTTTCTGCAGATATTTGAACAGCGATCCGAAATTCTCGATCTGCGGTGCCCACAGTACCGACAGGATCATGAAAACGAAGGTCAGCCAGCGGCCTGTCTTCATCAGTTGGTGACTGGTGGCGTCAGGCCGTGCGCGGCGCACGAAATCCATGGTCACCAGGGTCGAGGCCGAGTTGAGCGTGCTGTCGATCTGGGACATCAGCGCGGCGATAAAGCCCGCGATCACAAGGCCCAGAAGCCCTGTGGGCAGCAGGTCGAACATCAGCGTGGGATACACCAGATCGGCGCGCTCAAGGTCGGGGTACAGAAGGATCGCGAAGGTGCCGGGCAGCACCATGATGAACAGCACCGGCAGCTTCAAGGCGCCCGCGAACAGGCTGCCCAGCTGGCCGTGCTGGACCGACTTAGCGGATAGCACACGCTGGACCATGAACTGGTTGGTGCACCAGAAATAGAAGCCGATCAGCGGCACCCCGGTGGCAAGGCCAAGCCACGGCAGGCTGACATCATCAAGCGGACGGATGAGGCTGAGCTTGTCTGCGGACACGGCTGCAGTCACCGCTTCCCAGCTGCCGATCTTGTCGAACGCCACGATAGAAATTACCACCGCGCCAATCAGCAAAAGGCCCGCCTGGATGGCGTCTGTGTACATCACGGCGGCAAGCCCGCCCATCATGGTGTAGAAGCCCGCAACCAGCGCCAGGATGGCGATGATCTCCCACACCGGCATGGCAGGGAAAACCATCTTCACCACCAGGGCACCCGCGAACAGGCTGCCAGCGGTGTCTACCACGATATTGAGGAAGATGGTCAGGCCTGAAAAATAGAGCCGTGCGCGGGCGTCATAGCGGCGCTCGAGGAACTCGGGCATCGTGAAGACGCCGGACCGCAGCACAAACGGCAGCAGGAACACGGCGAAAAACACCAGGACAACGGCTGCCATCCATTCATAGTTGAACACCGAAATACCTGTGGCGTATGCGTCTCCCGCCAGCCCGATCAGCGTTGTTGAGGAAATGTTCGACGCAAAAAGCGAAAGCCCGATGAAGGGCCACACCATCTTGCGACCGGCCAGGAAATAGTCCCCCGCGTCCTCATACTTGCGGCCAAGAATAACCCCAAGGGCCAGTACAAAAACAAAATAGGCAGCCAGGATCGCCAGATCCACTGGATGCAATGTAACGCCAAAGTCAGGCATTCGCCCCTCCCAGAAAATGAAGCCCACCGGCGGCCGACCTTCCCGTTGGCGCAGTATGCAGGTGTGCAGGTTGCTTTTACCATAGTGCAAAAAAAAATTTACGCAACCGGTTGCATAAAGTTCTTGCAACCGGTTGCACTTGAGCGTATGACTCGGACCCATGGAAGGTGCATTGAGCTTTGGGAGGCTCTTTGCAGAGTTTTTGATTACAATGACCTGGGGAGGTTTATCATGAAGAAATACAGCCATTACGGCTTGCTCGTTTCCGCGTCCGCCATGGTGATGGCGGCAGGCGCTCATGCTGCGGATGAAGCGGCCGACGCCGACAAGCCAGCAGAAAGACCGCTGGAAGAAATCGTCGTGACGGCCGTTGCCAACTCGACATCGCAAATGTTGTCCAGTGTATCAGTCTCAAGCGTCAGCCCGGATGAAATCCAGAAATATGCGCCGCGCTCGGCGGCGGAAATCTTCCGCAACATTCCGGGTGTGCGCTCCGAATCGACCGGTGGTGAAGGTAACGCCAACATTGCTGTGCGCGGCCTGCCGGTTGCCGCTGGCGGCGCCAAGTTCCTGCAGCTGCATGAAGACGGCCTGCCGGTTATGGAATTTGGTGACATTGCGTTCGGTAACGCGGATATTTTCCTGCGCGCGGATTATTCCATCCGGCGTGTTGAAGCGGTTCGCGGTGGGTCTGCCTCCACCTTCGTATCCAACTCTCCAGGCGGGGTGATCAACTTCATCTCCAACACAGGCGAAGAAGAGGGTGGCAGCCTGGCGCTGACCCGCGGCCTGGATTATAACACCACACGAGCAGATTTCGCCTATGGCGGCCCTATCGGTGATGATCTGCGCTTCCATGTGGCGGGCTTCTACCGCGTTGGCGAAGGCCCGCGCGAGGCCGGCTATAACGGCAACAAGGGCGGCCAAATCAAGGCCAACATCACCAAGGAATTCGAAAACGGTTTCGTTCGGCTTTATTTCAAGCACCTGAACGACCGCTCCATTGGCTATCTGCCGATGCCGGTGAAGGTTTCTGGCACCAATGCCGATCCGGACATCGGGTCGGTAACCGGTTTTGATGTGTCCAGCGATACGCCGCACAGCCCCTTCTTCCAGTCGAGCTTCGGGCTGGACGGCAATGGCGCGCGCCGCACGTCTGACGTGGCCGACGGCATGCGTCCGATCAGCACGTCGGTGGGGGGCGAATTCAACTTTGATTTCGAAGACGGCTGGAACATCTCGGACAAGTTCCGTGTTGCCAGCACCAAGGGCCGCTTTGTGTCGCCGTTCCCTGCTGAAGTGGCAGGCGCTTCCACCATCGCTGAATCCATCGGTGGGGCAGGGGCAACGCTCGCGTTCGCCAACGGTCCGTCAGCCGGTGAAGCGATCACCAGCCCATCCAGCCTGAACGGCAATGGCCTGGCCATGCGTATGCATGTGTTCGATGTGGAAATGAACGATTTTGGGAATTTCTCCAACGATTTCAAGGTCTCTAAAGCTGTTGACATGGACAATGGCGCGGGGATTGATCTGGCGGTCGGCTACTATAAGGCCAGCCAGTCGATCGACATGGATTGGCTGTGGAACAGCTATCTGATGGAAATCAAAGGCGACGCTGCAGCCCTTCTGGGTGTCTTCGACGCAGACGGTAATGCCGTCACGGAAAACGGCCTTATTGCCTACGGTGTGCCTTACTGGGGCAACTGTTGTACCCGCAACTATGATACGTCCTATGATATCGACGCCCCTTATGCATCGCTTAGCTACATGCAGGGCAACCTGACAGCTGATGTGTCAGTGCGCTATGACCGCGGCAGCGCGTCGGGCACTTATGCAGGCGCGGTGCAAATGGCAAACCTGGACGTCAATCAGGACAGTGTGATTTCCGTGCCTGAACAAAGCGTCTCGGTGGTGGATAACGCCAACCCGATGCCGGTTGACTATACCTGGAGCTATTGGTCCTGGTCTGTGGGCGCGAACTATGCGTTCAATGATGACCTCGCCATGTTTGCCCGCGCCAGCCGCGGTGGCCGCGCCAACGCCGACCGCCTGCTGTTTGGCAAGGTGAATGCCGACGGGTCTGTTGCCAAGGAAGACGCCGTCGATATGGTTGACCAGTACGAGTTGGGCGTCAAATATCGTACGGGCAGCTTCGGCCTTTTCGCCACCGGCTTCTACGCCAAAACGCAGGAGCAGAACTTCGAGGCCACGACCCAGAAGTTCTTTGACCGTACCTACAAGGCCAAGGGGCTTGAGCTTGAAGCCAGTTATTTCAACGGCCCGTTCGACCTGACTGCAGGCATAACCTATACGGACGCAGAAATCTCGAAGGATGCGCTCAACCCGACTGTTGTTGGCAACACGCCGCGCCGGCAGGCCGATTTCATCTATCAGGCGACAGCCAGCTATACGGCGGAACGCTTCTTCTTCGGCGCCAATATGATTGGCACCACCAAGGCCTATGCCCAGGACAGCAACGAGCTGGTGATGCCGGGCTATGCCCAGGTGAATGCGTTCGCGGGTTATCAGATTGTGGATGGGCTGACGCTCAGCCTCAATGTCAACAACCTGTTTGACGCTGTCGGCCTGACGGAATCCGAAGAAGGGTCCATCGTCGAGGGTGCGGATAATGTGATCCGTGCGCGGTCCATCAATGGCCGCACCACGACCCTGACGCTGAAGTACGTCTTCTAGGCGCTCCAAGGAGCCCAAGCGCGCCTGTGCCCTGTTTCTTCCATTCCTTATCGGCATGGCACAGGCTTTCCCTTGGTGCGGCTCTGTCCCCCCCAATTCCATGCGCGGGGCCGCACCACCCCTTTGTTGTTTGAGTTTTAATGCAGATGAGCAAACAGACCGCACATACCCAAGACGAAGGCCGCTTTGAGGCCCGCATGGCCCATTTTGGCGGCGATCTGTGCGATGCGCTGGCAGCCCTTTATGGTGACCGCGCCGACTTTGCAGACTGGCAGTCGCGGCTGACGGCTCTGATCCAGCAGGCTTATGAAGCCCGCCCCGATCACCTGAAAGCGATGGATGAGGCGCGAGCGGACGCCCCCACGCCCTGGTATCAGGACGCGAAGATGCTGGGCTATATGTGCTATCCGGATCGGTTCGCGGGTGACTTTGGTGGGGTGAAAGGCAAGATCCCATACCTGCAGGATCTTGGGGTTACCTACCTGCACCTCTTGTCTGTCCTGAAAGCGCGACGGGGCGATAGTGACGGCGGCTTCGCCATCGCAGACTATCTTTCGACCAACGAAAACCTCGGCAGTATTGACGATCTGGAAGCCTTGATCACGGATCTGCGCGAGGCGGGCATCAGCCTTTGCCTGGATTTTGTGTTCAACCACACGGCGCGCGAACACGAATGGGCCCAGCGCGCCATCGCGGGCGAAAAGGCCTTCCAGGATTTCTATTTCATGTATCCGGACCGCAAGGTGCCCGATCAGGTCGAACCGCTTCTGGATGAAGTGTTCCCGGAAACCGCTCCTGGCAACTTCACGTATGTGGAAGACGCTGAAAAATGGGTCTGGACCACCTTCTACCCCTATCAGTGGGACCTGAACTACCATAATCCGGCTGTTTTGCTGGCAATGCTGGATAACCTGTTCCAGTTGGCGAACCGGGGTGTTGAAATCTTCCGCCTGGATGCCGCCATCTATGTCTGGAAAGAGCTTGGCACTCATTGCCGAAATCTTCCGGAAACCCATGTGCTCATTCAGCTGTTCCGCGCCGCCGCGGCGATCGTGGCGCCAGGTGTGGCGCTGAAGGCGGAGGCCA
The DNA here is from genome assembly GCA_050300975.1 of Kordiimonas sp. GTDB lineage: Bacteria > Pseudomonadota > Alphaproteobacteria > Sphingomonadales > Kordiimonadaceae > Kordiimonas. The sequence goes on along the minus strand of JBNKYQ010000002.1, from coordinate 23,462 downwards.
TGGCGGGCGCTCGCCATATCACCAAATATTTCGGCTACGGCGACAAGGCCGGCAAGGAATGCCAGTTGGCCTACCATAACGCGGCCATGGCAGCCCTGTGGGATAGCCTGGCCACAGGCAATGCCAAGCCCGCCTATGACATGCTGTCTGCCCTGCCTGGGAAACCCGAAGGCACCTCGTGGGTCTATTATGCCCGCTGCCATGACGACATCGGCTGGGCGGCGCTTCGGGACAGCACGGGCGCAAGCTGGGGCGCTGCGGACGATCACCTGAACTGGCTATGGCGTTTCTATGCGGGCGAAGTCGAAGGTAGCTTCGCACGCGGCCGCCGCTTTCAGCCGGTGCCGGGCGAAGCCTTTGCCGGCAGCAACGGTACACTGGCGTCCCTTGCCGGGCTTGAGGAGGCACTTGAAGTTGGCGACGATACCGCGCTTGACCTAGCGGTACGCCGTATCCTGCTGCTGCACGCTGTCCCCATGGCGCTGGACGGGATCCCGCTGATTTACATGGGCGACGAGCTGACGCTATTGAATGATTATGGCCATGCCGACAATCCAGCGCATCAGGATGGCCGCTGGCTGCACCGTCCGGTGATGCCGGATGGACTGGAGGGCTTCACCCCTGATCATCAGAGCGCTTTCGCCCGCGTGCGCGCCGGTCTTCGGTCCCTGATCAAGGCGCGCAAGCATCTGCCGTTTCTGGGCTCGATGAACGGTGCGCACTATGTTGAAGCGGGCAATGACCATGTGCTGGCTTTTGTCCGACCGGCGAAAGATGAAGCCATGCTGTGCCTTGCAAATTTCAGCGCCAAAGAACAGTCTGTTGATGCAGGTTTCATTGAAGAAGTGCTTGGAGCCTCCGCGCGCGACATCAGCCCACTGAACGGCATCTGTGGGCGGCGCTTGAGTGAACTTGGCCCATACCAGTGCCGCTGGATATTGGGTGAACGGACGGAGTAGGGCATGAGCAAGCTGTTTGGCGCGATTGAGGCCGGGGGCACCAAATTCATTTGTGCCGTGGGATATGGACATGACGATATCCTTGCCCAAGCCACCTTCCCGACCACCACACCAGAAGAAACGCTCGACCTGTGCGGCCAATTCTTTGCTGATGCGGTGGTAAAATATGGCGCGCTAAAGCGGTTGGGAATAGCGGCGTTCGGGCCGCTTGACCTGGAGCCTGCGTCTGCCACATTCGGCGCGCTTCTGGAGACGCCAAAACCGGGCTGGGGCGGGACCAATTTTATCAACTATTTCAATCTGCACCTGGGCGTGCCTGTGGTGCTGGATACAGACGTGAACGGCGCTGTTCTGGCAGAAGTGCGATGGGGCCAAGCGCGTGGCTGCGACAGTGCCGTTTACGTCACCGTCGGCACGGGCATTGGCGGTGGTGCCTTTGTGAATGGTAAACTTGTGCATGGCCTGTTGCATCCGGAAATTGGCCATATTCCCATGCCGCGCGCGCCTGGCGATGAAGCGTTTGAAGGCGGCTGCCCGTTTCACCGCGATTGCCTGGAAGGGCTGGCGTCCGGCCCCGCGCTTGCAAAACGCTGGAGCACGCCGGCAGAGGAGCTGCCAGACGGACATGAAGGCTGGGGTTTTCAGGCTTTTTACCTGGCGCAGATGTGCCGGACAATTACGCTGACGTTGTCTCCCCAGAAAATCATTCTGGGGGGCGGCGTGATGGCGCGCCCCGAGCTTCTGGAGGCTGTCAGGCAGCAGTTTGATGCGGCAATGGCAGGTTATACGCCAGTAGCAGCACGGGCGGGCGGACTTGAGAATTATATCATGTCCCCGTCACTGGGCGGCGTATCAGGGCTGGCGGGTGCTTTCGCCCTTTGCGCCTAGCTGTCGCGGGCATAGCGTTTCTAGTGAGATTCAGAACATTGGTTTGATGTCCGCTATGGGTCAGAAGTGGCCCTATAAGCGGGGTTCCATGAGTGTCTGCTTTTATGGATTTTAAGATTTCTCAATTTTTATGAGAATAGATCACTATTTCTCCGTTGCTCTGCGAACGGTTCTCTTTTCCTTTGCGAACAGAATTGAAAAAGGGCTGAAAGCGGCCAACGGCTCTCTCGCTTTCTGTGAGGATTTACATTCTCCGAAAAACTGGGAAATTTCTCAGAAAAAGCTGGAAATGGACCGGGCAGAGTTCACGAGAACTCGTCCGGTCTTTTCTGTATAGCGGACCCGCGCAGCTATAGTGTTTGGGGGCTGCTTATCGCCAGAAGCGGACTCAATACATCACTATATTTTGGAATTAACAGCCTAACGGATGAATGCCGACAGTATCAGTGTCGTGGTAAACCCGGTCAGCCCCACGAGTGTTGTGGCTACGGTCCAGCTTTTTAGCGTTTCGGCTGCTGTGAGGCGGAAGTAGCGGCTGACGAGCCAGAAACCGCTATCGTTCACGTGCGACATGGCAGTGGCGCCAGCGGCAATCGCCACCACGGTGAGCGCCGTGTGCTGGGGGCTTAAGTTTGCTGCTTCAGCGATGGGGGCGGTGAGGCCGGCGGCTGTAATCATGGCCACGGTTGCCGAACCCTGTGCGACCCTCACAAGCAGCGCGAGGACAAACCCGGCGACAAGGGGCGTAAGACCCGCGCCAAGGGCGATTGTGGCCAGTTGGCCGCCCGCACCGGTATCCACCAGAATCTGTTTGAAGGCGCCGCCCGCGCCCGTCACAAGAATGATCGCGCCCGCGGGCTCAAGCGCGCGTTCGCACACCTTCCTGAAGGCAGCCCGATTTTCCAGGTCTGCGGGTCTGTACAGAGAATAGGCCAGCCCACAGGAAATCAAAAGCGCCGTGAAGGGGTGGCCCAGGAATTGAAGAAACTCGACAGGCCCCCTGGCGCTCAGAACTGTCGGGGCAAGTGTTGCCGCCAAGATCAACACCAGAGGCAGGATAATGACACCGAAGGCCTTCTGGGCATCAGAGGCGCCTGGTTCCGTGCCGGAAGCCACATCGCTGATCACTGCCTCGCCTGATTCAGGGGGCGTGAACCCGCCGGTGCGGCGTAGGAAGGCGGCCCAGACCGGGCCTGCGACGACCATGGCCGGAATGCCTGCGATGGCACCAAACAGCGCGACCCAGCCGATGTCAGCGCGCAGAAGGTCTGCCACGGCCATGGGGCCGGGGGTCGGCGGGACGAACGCGTGAGCTGTGGCGAGGCCCGCGAGGAGGGGCAGCGCCAGATACATGGGATGGGTCTTGGTCTGCTTTGCCAGGGCAAAGACAACAGGGGCCAGGATAATAAGACCGACATCAAAGAAAACCGGAATGGCAACCAGTATACCCAACAGCCCCAGCAGCCACGGCAAGCGGCCGGCACGGCCTGAGCTGCCAAGAAGGCGACCGGCAAGGGCTTTAATGCCACCTGACGTTTCCAGAAGGGCGCCAAAGATGGAACCGAGCCCGACAACGATAGCGATAAAACCAAGCGTGCCGCCCATGCCGTTCTTCACGCTTTCAATGACCTGCATCGGCGGCATGCCGGCGGCCAGCCCCGCAACCAGTGTGGACACCAGAAGGGCCAGAAAGGCTGACATCCTGAATTTGAGGACCAGCAGCAGAAGCAGCGCAACTGCGCCGACTGTCGCCAGCAAAGGGACGGTGGCGCCAGTTATGCCAGCCTCAGTCATGCCAGCCAGCCCCAAGGGTGTTTGTGTGAACGGAAAGAAGCCTGTCACCCGATGTGATGAAGAGCGTTCGGCCGTCTTCGCCAAAGGCACAGTTAGCAGACGCCCGGTCAAGCCGAATCATGCCAAGTAGCGTGCCGTCTGACGCCAGGACGAACACCCCGCCCGGACCCGTGGCAAAGATATGGCCACTTGCAGCGACAGCCATGCCGTCAGGCAGGCCCGGCCATCCTTTCTTTAGATAAGGGCTTGCATCAAAAAACAGTTCACGCGCCGCAAAGCCGTCAGGCGTGTTTCTGTAGCGGTAGATGACCGGATTGGCCGGATCAGAGACGGCAACATAAAGGAAGGCCCCGTCAGGCGATACAGCCACCCCGTTGGGAAAGCTCAGGCTCGCATCAACAAGAGACGCATTGCCCCCCTCAGTCAGTGCGTAAACCCCGTGATGCGGCAGCTCTTTAAGGGGGGAATTTTCAATACCCTCCAGGCCGTAAGGTGGGTCGGTAAAAAAAAGCGTGCCGTCAGGCGCGAGCGCCAGATCATTCGGGCTGTTAAGCCGGTGACCGCCGAAGTGGCTGATAACGGTCTCGCGCGTTTTGTCCGGCAGGCGCATGCGCTCAACGGCGCGGGTGCCGTGATTGGCGATCAGGAGCGTGCCGTCTGGCGCGAACAGAAGGCCATTGGTCCCGGGCTCGCGAAAGCCACTGTGATCCGGCCCCTGGTGCCCCGATGGGTCAAGAAATACTGTCAGCCCGTCCTGTTCAGACCAGCTGTAGGCCTTGTTCTGCGGCACATCAGAAAACAGCAGGCGCTTGTTCGCCCTGTCCCATGCGGGCCCTTCCGACCAGGAAAAGCCGCCCGCCAGTTTCATGATGGGCGCGTCAGCCGCCAGCACCGCATCAAGGCCGGGATCAAGCTTCAGAATATGGTCCGCTGCCAGCGCGCACGGTGTTGCCAGGGCCCACAGGCAAAGGACGACCAGCTGCTTCACCTGCCGCATGGTCAGCTGCTCAGGATGGCTGCCGCGAAGGCACCGTACCCACGTTCAATTGATGTGAAGGGGGCTTCGCTGCTGTCATGCTCCAGGAAGAAATGCTTTACGCCAGCCGCCTTCAGCGGGGCATAGAGGCCGCCGAAGTCGATCTGGCCATCGCCAACATCAACGATGCTGCCGTCAGCGCCATAGTCTTTGACATGAACGCACGGGAAGCGGCCCGGGTGCTGTGCCAGCAGGTCAAGCGGGTTTACGTCTGCGACCCTCAGCCAATAAAGGTCCAGCTCGAACTTCACCAGATCCGGGTCTGTTTCCTTCAGGAAAATGTCAAAGCCTGTGACGCCATCGTCGTGCGGTTCGAATTCGAATTCGTGATTGTGGAACCCAAGCTGAATGCCCGCCGCTTTTGTTGTTTCGCCGTGCTTATTCAGCATGGCGGCAATGGCGCGGTATCTTTCCGGCGTGCGGTCCTCTGGCGGCAGCCATGACAGGAACAGGTTCTTGTGCCCCAGTGCGACGGCAGCCTCAATGGCTGTGTCGAAATCGGTCTTGAACTGTTCGTGCCCGACATGGGCGGACGGTGCCGTTAGGTCGCTTTCCTTCAGCCAACGCGCGATGTCAGCGTAGGATTGCCCGAAATAGCCAGCAAACTCGACCTCCCGAATGCCAATTGCGCCAACGCGGGCGAGGGTGGACTGAACGTCCTCCGCCATCTGTTCGCGGAAGGTGTAAAGCTGCACGCCAACCGGTTGCTGAACCTCTGTCGCGCCAGTGCAGGCCGTAAGAAGGGACGGCGCAAGCACCGCGGCTCCGGCCACCGTGCCGGCACGCAAGGCAGCATTCAGGAAGCGTCGCCGGTTCATGTTTACATGCATCATCAAAGTGCTCCCGTTTTTAGCTGGTTATCGGCAAACGCCGCAGCGCGCGCCGACAGGGCCATGAAGGTAAGCGACGGATTCTGGCATGCGGATGATGTCATCGCAGCACCGTCAGTTACAAACAGGTTTGAAATATTGTGGCACTGGTTGTGGCCGTTCAGATAGCTGTCGTCAGCGCTGTGCCCCATGCGCGCGGTGCCCATTTCGTGGATCACGATGCCAGGGTTGGTGTCGTGGTGGAATGGCATCACCTTTGTGTAGCCTGCCGCCCGCAACATCTCTGTGGCTGTTGTCGCCATATCCTTTTTCATCCGCAGTTCGTTGTCACTGTACTGGCAGTTGATGTTCAGGATTGGCATGCCCCATTTGTCAGTTTCCTTGGTGCTCAGGGAAACCTTGTTTTCGTAGCGCGGTAGCATTTCGCCGAAGCCCTGCAGGGTGAACACCCATGGGCCGGGCTTCTGGATACTCTCCTTGAAGCTTTTGCCAATGCCGACGCGGCGTGTGGCTGCGGGCCAGCTCATGCGCTGGGCTTCGCCCTGCATGCCGTAGCCACGCAGGAACTGGTCTGTGGGTTCACTGACATTGCGGAAACGCGGCACATAAAGCGATGTGGGGCGGCGCCCTGAATAATAGATGTCTTGATACCCATCCACGATGGCATTGGCGCCGGCGCCGTGGATATGATCCATCAGATAGTGCCCAAGGGCATTGCCGCTGTTGCCTATGCCGTTTGGGTATTCAGCGCTAGTGGAGTTCATCAAGATCTGTGTGGTACCGAGCGTCGAGGCACAAACGAACACAACACGGGCGGAAATAAAGACATTTTCGCCGGTGACCATGTTGGTCATGCGCACACCGGACGCCCGTTTTGTTGCCGGGTCGTAGACGACCTCCTGCACCATGGCATTGGGGATCAGGGACAGGTTGCCTGTGCGCGCTGCCGCAGGCAGCGTGGCCGAAAGGCTTGAAAAATAGCCACCCCAAGAACAGCCACGCTGACATTCGTTCCGTGCCTGGCAGGGGCCGCGGCCCAGCTCCAGTTGTTCGTCCGTCGGGTCCGTCAGGTGGGCTGCGCGTCCGATAATAAGGTGGCGCCCTGGGTAGACTTTCGAAATTGCTGCCTTGGCATCCTTTTCAACCGGGTTCATATCAAACGGTTTCTGGAAGACGCTGTCCGGCAACTGAGGCAGGTTTTCCGCCGATCCGCTGATGCCGGCGAAGGTTTCCACGTAGGAATACCAGTCCTTCAGGTCGTCATAGCCGATCGGCCACTCGCAGCCAAAACCATCTTGCGCGTTGGCGCGGAAGTCCATATCGCTGAAGCGGTAGGAATGCCGGTGCCACAGCAGGGACTTGCCGCCGACACGCGCGCTTCTGATCCAGTCAAATCCCTTGTCCGGGCTGACGCTGTAGGGGTGGTCGCTGTCCTTCAGGAAGTGCGATTTGGTGAATTCGCTGAAGGCATAGCATTTGCGGTTGATGTCATAGTCGCGCGCCGCTTCCTCGCGGCTTACACGCCCACGGCCCGGCAGTTCCCAGGGGCCCTTGCCCTCGTTTTCATACCCAGCACCGTGTTCAAGCGGCGCACCGCGATCAAGAACGGCGGTCTTGTAGCCGCGTTCACACATTTCCTTGGCGACCCAGCCGCCCGACATGCCGGAGCCCACGACGATAACATCGAAATCCACCGGCTTACTGTTGTTGATTGTGTCTTTCATGTCGACCACGCCTTGGTTTCACTAGTGACTTCGAAGACTGTGTAACCGCCGGGAACCGGGTCATAATCCAGTTCTTCGGTGGCGCCTTCCTCAGACGTGTAATAGCCAACAAGAACCAGCTCTTTCAGCTGTCTGTAGAAGCGTTCTTCCGCTGGCAAATTATCCAGCCGGGCATCAACATCGGCGATCATGGCTGTCTGGGCGGCGGTCTGGCCTGTCAGGAAGTCCGGGTTGGCTTCAAGAAAGGCCTCTAGGCCGCTGATGAAGGCCTTGGCTTCCGAGTCCAGCAACCAGTTCGCCAGCGCGGACTGAATAAATTCCGGCACGCCCGCACCGGACGCGCCCGGGGTGTCCGTTTCCGGAATGATGATGTCGGCCATGATCGTAATGGCCCTGAGCTGGGTGTCTGAAAGGGCCGCGTTCCTGAACGCACTCACACTGCCACTTCCGTGCAGTGCCTTGACGGTAGCAGGCAACAAAGCGCCTCCCATCAGTGCCGCGACGCCCACCAGAATTTGTCTTCTGTCAAGCATATGGGGTCTTCCCATTTTTCCCTATGCAACCAAAATGAAACCGGTTACATTCCCTGAAAACTACCATATTACGCTTTCTTGAATTTGCAACAGCTAAATCGAAAGTAGAGTGAAACATTCCTGAGAAAAGGGGAGGGAAGCCCAATGAACAGGGACAAGGTCATTGTGGTTATGGGGGTCAGCGGTTGCGGTAAATCCACAGTGGGTCGCGTGTTGGCGGCGCGGCTCGGATTTACGTTTCTTGATGCCGATGACTATCACCCTCAGGAAAATATTCTCAAAATGCAGGCAGGCGTTCCTTTGACTGACGAAGATCGTGCGCCCTGGCTGTTGCGTTTGGTGCATCAGCTGACTGAAGAAGCGGGCAAAAACAGCGGCGTTGTACTTGCCTGTTCTGCGCTGAAAGGCAGCTATCGTCGGTTGCTTTCAAGCGGCAAGGTGATTCCGCGGTTTGTATTCCTGAAAGGCAGCAAAGACCTGATCGCTGCGCGCATGGCTGATAGGGAAGGTCATTTCATGCCTGAAAGCTTGCTGGATAATCAGTTTGATACGCTGGAGGTACCGACCGCTGCCATTTGTGTCGATGTTTCAGACCCGGTGGAGAAGGTGGTTGACCACATTGAAGAGAGCCTGACAGTGGCGGCCTATCATTGGTAAAAAAGGGCCCGGGCAGGAAACCTGCCGCGGGCCAAAAGGGCGGCTTGTCAGAAAGCCGCCACCCCAATTGCTGCGTCCTATAGAAATTGCCGCAGAAAAGCGCCGCTCTCCCTGAGCGCTCGCTTGCGGTCCTCAAGCGAGGCTTCATAGTCGCTGTCCTCAACCTCGATGCAGAAGGCACCGTTGAAGCCGGTTGCCTTCAGGGCTTCCATATATTCCTGCCAGTCGATATCACCACGCCCCGGAATACGGGGGGCGTGATAGGACAGGGGGACTGCCATGGTGCCAACGTCATCCAGCTTGTCGCGGTCCACCTTCACGTCCTTGGCGTGGGCATGAAAGAAGCGGTGGCTGAATTCCTTCAGCGGCTTCAGATGGTTCATCTGCATCCATATAAGGTGGGACGGATCGTAGTTCAGTCCGAAATAGTCGCTGTCCAGGTCCGCAAACATGCGGCGCCAGATGGCCGGGCTGTAGGCCAGGTTCTTGCCAGCGGGCCATTCGTCATCTGTGAAATACATGGCGCAATTTTCAATGGCGATGAAAACGCCGCGTTCTTCCGCGAACTTCATCAGGGGCTTCCAGACTTTAAGGAAGCCAGGCCAGTTATCCTCGACCGATTTGGTCCAGTCGTTGCCAACAAAGGTGGTGACTAGGTCCAGCCCCATCAGGTGCGATGCTTCGATCACTTTCTTGAGGTGATTCAGGCTTGTTTCCGCCTCTTCTGCGTCCGGGCTCAGAAGGTTCGGATAATAGCCGAGCGCGCTGATGCTGACGCCCTTCTTTTCGCAGTAGCTCAAGGCTTTTCGAGCGTCTTCCGCCGTGAAATTGCTGACATCCAGGTGGGTAACGCCGGCATATTTGCGGTCCGCCTCGCCGACAGGCCAGCACATGATTTCGACGCATTCGAAACCGTTGTCCGCTGCGAAATCAATGACTTCCTCAAAACCAAGGTCGGCCAGAATGGCACTCTGAAAACCAAATTTCATAAAACTTCCCTACTTCTAACCGACATCAACCCAGGTGCGCGACTGATGGCTCCTGAGGATTGCTTCGCATAACTGCAGTTCTCTGTGGCCGTCTGAAAAGGTTGGAAACGACGGCAGCGCCGTCATGTCCCCGGCCGCGATATAGTCATAAAAATCACGGAAACAGTGCTTGAATGTATCAGGGTATCCTTCAGCATGGCCGCCCGGATAGGATGCGTGCCGGGCAGCTGTGGGGCATAGAAGATTGGGATCCTTGACCAATGTCTGGTTTGGGGTTTCGCGGTGGCCAACCCACAGGTCGTCCGGCGTTTCGCTGTTCCACGCGACAGACCCTTTTTTACCCGATATTTCATAGCGAATGGTGTTCTTGCGGCCCGCGGCCACCTGCGAGACAAAAAAGCTGCCCATCAGGCCGTCATCCATACGGAACAGGATGTTGGCGCAGTCTTCGGTGTCGACATCGACATCAGCACCAGATGCGGGGTCCCGTCTTGTGGGGTGTACCGTGGCAAGGTCCGCAAATACTTGCGCGATCTTCCTGCCGGAGACAAGCTGCACCATGTCCATCCAGTGGGTGCCGATATCAGCCACAACCCTGAGGGCGCCGCCTTTCCTGCTGTCGACCCGCCAGTTGAAATCCGTGTCGTACTGCAGCCAATCCTGAATATAGCACCCGTTGATATGGAACAGGCGGCCGACTGCGCCGCCGGCTACCAGGTTGCGTGCTTCGAAGTTCATGGGGTAATAGCGCAGGTTATAGCAAACCGCTGCAGCAACCTTCGAGGCATTCGCCGCCGCCACAAGGGCGTTCGTTTCCTTCGAATCAAGCGCGAGCGGCTTTTCGCACATCACGTGCTTGCCTGCCTCGAGCGCCTTTTTCACCATGTCGAAATGAAGATTGTTGGGCACGCAGATGTGAACGGTGTCAACGCCCGGGTCGGCCAACATTTGATCATAATCGCGATAGGCTTTTTCAAGCCCAAGCCGCGCCGCTTCTGCCGACGCCTTGTCTGCGGTGCTGCACACAATGCCGGATACGCCAATACCCAGCCGCCGGAGCGCTTCCAGGTGCGTAGAGCCCATAAAGCCTGAACCGACAATGGCGGCTGACAATTGATACATTTCTTCTTCCCTTTGCCCTTACGGGGCGTGTCCCTTATCGGATAGTTTTGTAACCGGTTACATTTTAGCTTGTCAAGTCTATCCAAAATTTCTTAACCTGAAATTCGGGAAGGCGAAAGCACATGATATGTGCCATGGTGCCGTAGGAGGGAAAACGTGTCTGCTTCAGTTTATGCGCGCCTGAGCGCGATGATGTTCGTGCAGTTCTTCATTTGGGGAGCTTGGTTTGTCACGCTTGGGACATACCTTGCCCAGATTGGCTTTTCGGGTGCGGACATCGGTTTTGCCTACCTGACCAATAACATTGGCGCAATGGTGGCCCCCTTCTTTGTGGGCATGATTGCGGACCGGTTCTTCTCGTCGCAGAAGATCTTGGGGGGCTTGCATATTGCGGGCGCCGCCGTGCTTTATGTGGTCTCTGACCTTGAAGCCCAGTCAGCCATCATCATTGGGCTGATTCTTTATAATATCTGTTACATGCCGACGCTGGCGCTGGTGAATGCAGTGTCGTTTGGTGCGATGGAAGTGCCGGACAACCAGTTCCCGAAAGTGCGCGTTTGGGGCACCCTGGGGTGGATCGCCGCTGGGCTTGCCATCAGCTTCGGCCTTGCTGGGTTTGTGGAAGGCGTTGAGGCAACATCGGTGCCCATGAAGCTGGCAGCGGCTGCATCGCTGGTTTTGGGCATCTATAGTTTCACGTTGCCGGACACGCCGCCTCAGAACAAGGGTTCAAAAGTGACTGTAAAGGACCTGCTGGGCCTTGATGCGCTGGCGCTTCTGAAGGACAGGTCTTTCGCTGTCTTTGCCTTATGCTCGCTTCTGGTGTCCATTCCACTGGCATTCTACTATGCCTTCACCAACCTGTTTCTGAATCAGTCTGGCATGACGTCTGTGGCAGCAACCATGAGCCTGGGGCAGGCGTCAGAGGTATTGTTCATGGTGCTGATGCCTTTGTTCTTTGTGCGCCTCGGGGTGAAATGGATGCTGTTGGCCGGCATGTTGGCCTGGGTTGCGCGCTATGCATTTTTTGCGCTGGGGGACTGGGAAACCAGTGCCTGGATGCTGTATGCGGGCATTCTGCTGCACGGCATTTGTTATGACTTCTTCTTTGTCACCGGACAAATCTATGTGGACCGCAAGGCTGACAAGGCCATCAGGGCCAGCGCACAGGGCTTTATTGCGCTGTTGACCTACGGTGTGGGCCTGGCAATCGGCTCTGTGCTCGCGGGGGCGACGGTGGAGCATTTCACCACCACCGGCGTCAAGGAATGGTCGGCGATCTGGTGGGTGCCTTGCATTTTTGCTGCAATCGTGGCTTTGTTGTTCCAGTTGCTGTTTCGGGAGGACACCGAAACTGCTGCACTGAAAGAGAATCCTGCCGAGCTATAGGTCGGTTGAGGCTCTTTCTGTTGGGCGGGACAAGGCCAGGGACGGGGCATGACAAATATTCGGGCAGTAGCAAAGAAAGCTGGTGTTTCAGTGGCAACCGTGTCGCGCGCCATGCAAAAGCCCGACGTGGTGTCGGAAAAAACCCGCAAAAAGGTAGAAGAGGCCGCACAGGAAGTTGGGTATAAGCCCAACATGATGGCCCAGGTTTTCCGCTCCAAGAAAACCTATTCCATTCTTGTTCTGGTTCCCGATATGTCGAACCCTTTCTTCGCACGGGTCATCAGCGGCATACAGAAAGCAGCACGGGCCAGGGGCTATAACGTTGTGCTTGGCAACACGCTCAATAATCCGAAAACCGAGAGGGAGCTGGCGCAGCTGCTGCTGACCAGCCAGACAGATGGCATCATTCAATTGAGCGCAAGGTACCCGCTGGATGATCGGGAAAAGAAGTCCGGGCGTCATCTGCCCATTGTCAACTGCTGTGAATGTGTCGATGATGACAGCATGCCCACCATCCAGCTGGACAACAAAGAGGCCGCGAAGGCGATTGTGAATTACCTGGTCGGTCTTGGGCACCGGCGTGTCGGTGTGATCGCCGGGCCAGCCAACAGCCCACTTACCCGTGACCGGATGGCAGGCTACCGTGAGGCCCTTGAGAGCCAGGGCCTTTCCTATGACGACAGCCTGGTTGTTGAAGGCGACTATTCATTGGAAGCCGGCGAAAAGGGCGTAAGCCTTTTACTTGCAGGGGACAAGCAGCCGACCGCAGTTTTCTGCTTCAATGATGAAATGGCATTTGGCGCCATGCGGGGAATCAAGCAGGCGGGTTACAAGGTGCCTGCCGACATTTCCGTGGCCGGGTTCGACGACCTGCCATTTTCGAAATATATGGAACCTGCCCTTACCAGCGTGCGGCAGCCGTCGGAGGAGTTTGGCCCTGCGGCTGTAAGCCAGCTTTTCAAGATGATCGATGGTCAGGAAATCGCACGTCGGAATCAACTGATGCCGTTTGAGCTTGCAATTCGCGCCAGCACCGGCCCGGCTGCTGACCCCCAATAAATTCCCGATACATTTTCAAGTCATGCAGTGCATGTGCGGTCGTTAGGGCGTCAAAAAAATCATTATAAACAATGGTTTGCCTTGCGATCTCGAAAAAAACACCAAGTTGGCAACTTTTGCTTTGCATAATGTAACCGGTTACATTATGGTTTGATCAGTACCAAGGCATATGGCCAGTGGAAGGGTCTTATGTCGGATACGGCACATCGCGGGATTTGTTCGGGGTATGGTGTCATGCTGCTTTCGGGGCGCGTGTCGTCAGTGCGATGTTCACTCATAGGGTTGGGGTTCGCCGGGTACATTTTGTATTGGAAGGTGAGGGAGGGAACAATGACCGACCAATTGTTTAATGGTCCCCGCAGGTGTGAGGGTGCCACGCGGCGCTCGCGTCATGCGCTGCTGGGAAGTACTTCATTTGCAGTATTAATTTCCATGGGCCTGTCTATGCCGGCTACCGCGCAGGATTCTGCTGACGCGGACTCAAAGGAACTGGAAGAAATTGTTGTTACCGGCATTCGCGGATCATTCCGCGCAAGCCTGGATGTCAAGCGCAATTCAAAAGGTATCGTTGACGGGATTGTGGCCGAAGATATCGGTAAATTCCCGGATTCAAACCTCGCGGAATCGCTACAGCGTATCACGGGTGTGTCCATCAACCGCCAAAATGGTGAAGGCTCGCAGGTAACCGTTCGCGGCTTTGGCCCTGGCTTCAACCTTGTGACGCTGAATGGTCGCAGCATGCCAACGGCTGATATCCCGCTTGTGGGCGGTGACGGCAGCGGCACAGGTGGTGATGGCCGCGCGTTTGACTTCTCCAATCTTGCGTCCGAAGGCGTGCGCGCGCTGCAGGTCTACAAGTCCGGGCGGGCGGATATCGCGTCTGGCGGCATTGGTGCCACGATCAACATCGAAACGCGTAAGCCCTTGGATAACCAAGGTCTTACCGGTACGCTGAGCGCAAAGGCCGCCCATGATTCGGGTGTGGACCGCGGTAACAGCATCACGCCGGATGTCGCTGGTTTCGTCAGCTGGGCGGATGACGACCGTAAGTTCGGTATCGGCCTGTTTGGCAGTTACTCCCGCCGTGACAGCGCCGCTGCGGCTGCTTATTCGGCGGCCTGGAACGTTGAAACCGCAAGCACTTTCCTTGACCCGGCCAATGGCCGCGTGACAGCCAACACGCAGATCACAAACGCACCTGCAGATCCGAACGCTTTGGTATCGCTGCCGCGTGACAGCCGCTATTTCTTCCAGGAAGTATCGCGTGAGCGCATTAACGGTCAGGTGGTCCTGCAATTCAACCCGGTTGATACTCTGCGGATGAGCGCCGACTATACGTTCGCCAGCAACGAAGCAGAAGAACAGCGCGGGTCTGTGTCCAACTGGTTCAACCGGCCTTTCAGTCAGGTGGTCTTTGACGATAATCCGGTTGTTGCAACAACAACATTCCTCGCGGAAACGCTGGGGTCGCCAAAAGATCTGGCGATGGAAAATCAGTTCAATGCGACAAAAGACAAGCTTGAGTCTTTTGGCTTCAACGCTGCGTGGGACGCAGCCGACAACTTCACCATTACCCTGGATGCCCATTCATCGGAAGCGAAGGTCACGCCAAACGCCCCGATGGGATACAGCAACATCAGCGTCGGGATGGCCATGCCTGTGATCACGTCTCACTCGGTTGACTATTCGGGTGATGTGCCACTGATCAACTTCACGCGGGATGACAGCATCTCCAGCAATGGCGACGGCATCTATGACGCCCGCGACATCTCCACCCAGGTTTCCAACCTGCGGACCGTGTCACAGGTGAACAAGATTGATCAGTTTGACATTCATGGGGACTGGGACTTCAGCGATGAAGTCTCTGTGACGGTTGGCGCCAACTATCGCGCCCAGTCGAATGCCACCAGCAACATCACTTATCGCCAAATTCTGGGCGACTGGGGTGCAACGAACCCAGGTGACGTAGAATCCGCACTGCCGGGTGCGCTGGAAGAATATTGCATGTCCTGCATGTTCGATGATTTCACGATCAACGACATCAATGCCTTCCGCGGTAACGCAGCAGATATCTTTGCGGCTGTTTCGCCAATGTATGCCAATCAGGGTAACCCGCTAAGCACGCTTGGCAGCAGCTATGACAAGATCGATGAAGATGTACTGGCATTCTATGGCCAGGTTGATGTTGATACCGAACTTGCCGGTCACGGCGTTCGCTTCAGCGTAGGCCTGCGTTACGAGAAGACCGACGTTACGTCCTTCACGGAATCGGTGCCCACCGGCTCTGTTGTCTGGCAGGGTGACAACGACTTCACGACCACGGCAGGTAACGCCACCGGCGGTATCACGCTTGAATCGTCCTATGACAACTTCCTGCCGAACGTAGACCTCGCGGTTGATATCACGGAAAATCTGGTGACGCGCTTCTCCTACAGCAAAACCATTGCCCGGGCGAGCTACAACAACCTGTTTGCCAGTGACTCGATCAACACACCTGCGGGCCCCACCGCGCTTGGTAACGTTGCGACGGGGAACAAGGGCAACCCGGGCCTGCTGCCCCTTGAATCAGATAACTTTGATATCTCGTTCGAATATTATTATGGCAACGACAGCTATGTGTCTGTGGGTGCCTTCAACAAGCGCGTCCGGAACTTTGTAGGCCTTGGCCAGGTGACGGGTAACCTGTTTGACCTGCGGGATCCATCTTCCGGTGCAGCCGGCAGCCGGTCAGGGGATGCACTGGATATCCTGAATAGCATTGGTGCAGATCCGTCTGACCGAAACCTGTTCGCGATGACGGCTTTGATCCAGACAACGGGATCACTTGCGGCGGCTCAGGCCTCGTTTGAGGCCAACCAGAATGCAGATGGCTCGCTTGATGACGCCTTCTACATCCAGCTTGAAACCGACGTGGATATCACGGCTGACGCCAATGACCCGCTGTTCGATTTCGAACTGACCCAGCCAATCAACAACCAGGAAGCCGAAATTCGCGGTATTGAAGCTGCCTTCCAGCATTTCTTCGGCGATAGCGGCTTCGGTGTGGCGGCAAGCTACACGCTGGTTGATGGTGACGTGGGCTTCGATGTGGGCGCTGACCCAAGCGAAGACCAGTTCGCACTGACCGGCCTTTCCGACACTGCGAACCTGACACTGATCTATGAAAACTACGGCGTGTCAGCACGGGTTGGATACAACTGGCGTGACAAGTTTCTTGCTTCCACCAACCGCGGTGGCGGCTTCAGGAACCCTGTGTTTGTCAGGGCGTTTGCGACGCTGGATATCAACATCAGCTACGATATCACGGACGATATCGCAGTGTCGTTCGAAGGCATCAACCTGACGGGTGAAAGCCTCCGGACCTATGGCAGGGACGAGAGCAACCTCTGGTTCGCTCAGGAAATCGCCCCTCGTTACTACCTTGGTGTACGCTACAAGTTCTGAGTTTCCCTATGTTCAGAGTAGAACCTCTTCTCCCAAAAGCTAAGTAGCGCAACAATGGGGCCGTCCTTAAGGGCGGCCCCTCCCTATTTGAACTACCAATTAAGCATGGGGGCGGAAGAAGTCTGGTCAGCGGGTAGTTTTGCCATATGATCGGAACTGACCCCGCCACAGACCAAGGAAGACCTGATGTCGAACGTTGTATTGCTTGATAATGTCGAACACCATGACCTGAAGGTGAAAGTGGCCCGCGGGGACGCCTTTGGTGACCATGTCAATCAGACACTGATTTTCCCGAATGAATTTCGCGATATCCAGCGCGATTACCCCATCGTGTTCCGGAAAGATGCTGAAGGTGCCTATCAGGCTGTTGCCCTTCTGGGGCTCGAGCGGGACGAAAACCTGTTCCTGGACGGTAACAGCTGGGACGCACACTATATTCCTGCGGTTCTTGCGCGTGGGCCTTTCTCAATAGCGTTGCAGCGCCCTGATGGCTCGGGGTCGGAGGCTCCAGACGCCAAAATCCAGATTGATCTTGATAATGCCGCCGTGAACAGGGAGGAAGGCTTGCCCCTTTTCCTGTCGCAGGGCGGCTATGCCCCGTACCTGGAGCACATGATCGGCGTGCTGCGCACGCTTCATGACGGCGTGGCACTGGCGCAGGGATTTTTCAAGGCACTCCATGAACTGGACCTGATTGAACCCGTCGCGCTTGAGATCAAAACAAGCGAGACAGAGCAATTCTCCGTTCCTGGTGTCTATTCCATCAACCAGGAAAAATTCCACAACCTGCCGGCCGCGACGCTGGAGGCTTTGCATCAGTCAGGGGCGCTTGCAGCCTGTTACTGGGTGCTTGGGTCGCTCGATAATATCCAGCGGCTGATAGAGCGGAAAAACAGGGGGTGATCGTATGGCGGGCGAAGGTGTGAAACAGAAAGTCGTAATCGCAGGTGGCGGCACTGCTGGATGGGTGACAGCGGCAGCACTTTCCAGCCAGCTTGGCCGTCTGCTTGAAATCACGCTGGTGGAATCAGACCAGATCGGCACCGTGGGCGTCGGTGAAGCCACCATCCCCACGCACCGAACCTTCCATAGCCTGATAGGTGCCGATGAAGTTGCCTTCATGAAGGCAACCCGGGCCACCTTCAAGCTTGGCATCCAGTTTGAAAACTGGGGTGCGCTGGGCGATAGCTATATCCACTCGTTCGGGCAGATCGGCAAAGCCCCGTGGATGGTGAATTTCCATCATTTATGGATGCAGGCAAGGGCCGATGGATACGAGTCAGACCTTGATGACTATTGCCTGGAGCTCAGGGCGGCAGAAGCCGGCAAATTTGCGATTTCTGACAAGCTCAACCTCAATTATGCCTATCACCTTGATGCGGGGCTTTATGCCGGTTTTCTGCGTGAACTGAGCGAGCGCGAGGGCGTGCGCCGCATAGAGGGCAAGTTCACGGATGTGCGGCTCGATAGTGAGACCGGTTTTATAACCAGCCTTGTCATGGAAGACGGCCGGGAAATTGAAGGCGATTTCTTTATCGACTGCACGGGCTTCCGTGCCGCTCTGATCGAGAAGGCGCTCGGGGTCGGCTATGAGGATTGGTCCCACTGGTTGCCGATGAACCGGGCGGTGGCGGTGCAGACACGGCTGGCTGGCGAGATCATGCCCTATACCCGTTCCATCGCGCGTCAGGCAGGGTGGCAGTGGCGAATTCCGTTGCAGCACCGGGTGGGCAATGGCCATGTGTTCTGCAGCGACTATATCAGCGATGACGAAGCGACGGGCACACTGGTCAGCAATCTTGACGGCGAGATGCTGTTCGAGCCCCGTGTGATCCGTTTCCTGACGGGCCGGCGCAAGAAGATGTGGGAAAAGAATTGTGTGGCACTTGGGCTTTCGAGCGGCTTCCTGGAACCACTTGAAAGCACAAGCATCCATCTTTTCCAGATTGCGGCCACCCGGCTGCTGCAGTTCTTCCCCTTCGGTGGCAGCAACCCATCATTGGCGGATCATTTCAACCGGCTTGCACAGGAAGAATTTGAAAGCATCCGCGATTTTATCATCCTGCACTATCATGCCACCAGCCGCGATGATACGGCCTTCTGGCGCGACCGCCAGACGATGGAAATCCCCGACAGTTTGAAACACCGGCTGGCGCTGTACCGCGACAATGGCCTTGTCTATCAGGGCGAGGCGGACCTGTTCCGCACCGATTCCTGGATGCAGGTTCTGCGCGGCCAAGGCATCACCACAGAAGCCTTTCATCCGGCGGGCAGGCTGATGGGCCGCGAAAAGCTGCAGGCGTCGCTGGCCCGCTATGCAGACGGGGTTCGCCGCACCGTCGATCAGCTGCCGCGTCATGAGGACTTCATCGCGCGTTACTGTGCGGTTGCGGATCAGTAAGGCCGGGGCACGCGCATGAGCTCAAGCGTCAAGGACATCGTGATCGTAGGGGGTGGATCAGCAGGCTGGATCACCGCGGGGCTTCTTGCCGCACGCTGCCGCGCGGCGGGCAGGGCTGACATCAGCATCAAGGTGATAGAAGCCCCCGATATCCCCATCATTGGCGTGGGCGAAGGAACCTGGCCCAGCATGCGTGCGACCCTGCGCACCATGGGGGTGAATGAGGGTGATTTCATCCGAAGCTGCCACGCGTCTTTCAAACAGGGGTCCAAGTTCCGGCAATGGTGCACGGGTGCTGCCGATGATTTCTACTATCACCCGTTCGACCTGCCTGAAGGCTTCGGTGGCGGCGATATAGCGTCCTTCTGGCTTGCCAACGGAGAGGATAGTTTTTCCCGCACCGTGTGTGCGCAGGAACATCTGTGCGAACGCCACTTTGCGCCGAAAACGCTTACCAGCCCGGGGTATGCGGGTTTCACAAATTATGGCTATCACCTTGATGCCGGGACGTTTTCCCTTTTCCTGCGTGACCACGCCACCAGCAAACTGGGTGTCACCCATATTGCAGATAAGGTCATCCGCGTTGACGCGCTGGATAACGGGGACATCAAGGCTGTTGAAACACAGGCGCATGGCCATGTGGCGGGTGACCTGTTTGTGGATTGCACTGGGTTCCGGTCCCTATTGCTGGGGCAACATTTTGGTGTGGGGCTGACGCCCAAGTCAGATATTTTGTTTGCCGATACGGCACTGGCCGTGCAGGTGCCCTATGGGGCGAACGACCCAGTTCAGTCAACCACCGTGGCCACGGCGCAGGCCGCCGGGTGGGTGTGGGATGTCAGCCTTTCCTCAAGGCGCGGTGTGGGGCATGTCTATAGCAGCCACCATATGGGCGAAGAGGCCGCAATAGCATGTTTGCGCGGCTATCTGGGGCTTGATGAGAAGGCCTTTGCGGCACTGGGCGTGCGCAAGCTTTCCATTGGATCAGGCTACCGGAAGACATTCTGGCAGGGAAACTGTGTGGCCATTGGCCTGTCCGCCGGTTTCCTTGAGCCGCTCGAAGCCTCAGCGCTGATGCTGATTGAAACATCCGCCAACATGGTGGCGGCTGCCGTGCTGGACCAGACAAAAGCGCTGGAGGAAAGCCGCCCGCGCTTCAATGCTGACCTGCACGCCATTTGGGACGATATCATCCATTTCCTGAAGCTTCATTATTGCCTCAGCCGCCGGACAGAGCCTTTCTGGCAAGACAACCGCCGCGCGGAAAGCATGCCAGCCAGCTTGTTGGCAGACCTCCAGGCCTGGCAAAAATCTGCGCCGGGGCAGATGCCCCGCTATGGCGGCGAAACGGTGTTCCCCACAGCCAGCTATCAATATGTGCTTTACGGCATGGGCTTCAGGCCTGATGCTGGACAGGCTTTGGCGCCTGAGGGGGGGCTCGAGTTCGGCAGGCGTTGCGCTGAAAAGGTTGAACGGTCCGTTGCGCAGCTCCAGGCTCTGCTGCCGGGAAACAGGGCGCTTCTTGACGCGCTGGCGGGATCAGCCGGGTAGGTTTGGATATGATAGACGCAAAAACCAGAGTTATCGAAGGTGTTGAAGCCGACGCGGTTCCGTATGAAGACCTGCTGGCGGGCGGCGAACCTGTTGTGCTCAAGGGGCTGGCTGCAGACTGGCCCATCGTCAAGCAGGGCCGCAAAGGGGCTGCCGCCTTCACCGAACAACTGAAGCAGTTCTATGCGGGCCGTCCGGTCACCGGCTATGTCGGCGGGCCCGAAATGAAGGGCCGTTTCTTCTATAACGCTGACATGACCGGCCCGAATTATGAAGCCGTGGCGCTGGGGCTGGACGCATTCCTTGCGCGCATCCTTGAAGAAGGGGCTGCGGACGGCGCGAACCACTGCTACCTGGGGTCAACGGACGTTGATCTGTTCTTGCCCGGTTTCAGGGCAGAGAATGACCTGAAGTTGGACCATCCCATGTTTGAGCAGTCACACAAGCTGGTCAGCATCTGGATCGGGAACCGAACCACTGCAGCCGCGCATTATGATATGTCCAACAACCTGGCCTGCAATCTGATTGGCAGGCGCCGTTTCACACTTTTCCCCCCTGATCAGGTTCATAACCTGTATCCGGGGCCGCTGGAGCCCACGCCCGGGGGGCAGGTGGTCAGCATGGTTGATTTCAGTGATCCGGATTTTGATCGTTACCCGAAATTCCGGGCAGCACTTGAGGTCGCCCAGGTTGCAGAACTGGGGCCCGGCGATGTGCTTTTCTTCCCCGCTCTGTGGTGGCATCAGGTGGAAGCGCTGGACAGCTTCAATGCCATGATGAATTACTGGTGGAACGATGTGCCTGCGTTTATCGACAACCCGCAACTGACACTGCAGCACGCGCTTCTCAGCCTCAGGGACAGGCCGGATCATGAAAAGGCGGCCTGGCGCCACCTGTTTGACTATTATGTTTTCGGTCCGGCAGGGGACGCGGGGCGCCATTTGCCTGATCATGCCCGAGGCGCTCTTGGTCCGATGAATGATATGGAAGCGCGGCGCTTGAGAGCAAAAATCCTCAGGAAACTGAATCGCTAGCGCTTGGAATCGGCACATCGTTTGGCCGCTTTGGGTCATAAGCGGCCCTATAAGCGGAGTTCCATGAATGTCTGCTTTTGTGGTTTTTAAGATTTCTCATTTTCTATGAAAATAGGTCAATATTTCTCCGTTGCTCTGCGAACGGTTCTCTTTTCCTTTGCGAACAGAATTGAAAAAGGGCTGAAAGCCGCCAACTGTTTTCTCGCTTTCTGTGAGGATTTACAACAGGTCCTGTGCGCTGAAGCTGGCGGAAACCTGGTCGCCGTTGCGGTCGGTTACGCTGACCCTGTAGAACCCCGGGGTGCCCAGCATCAGGGTGGCGTTCCTTGACCAGCGGCTGGACTTGAGCGGCTTGCCGTCCATGAACCACTGCAGCGGCAGCTCACCACCCTGCGCCGACAGGGTCACCGGCGTGGTGTCGCCCGCAAGCGCCACGACGCTGTCCGCGAGCGGGAAGGCAAGGGTGAGCGGCGCGATCCTCTTGCCGGTGACGCTAGACAGCTGTGGCCGGTCAAAATACCTCAGGCCCGGCGGCAGGGCCTGGGCCGTCGTCAGCGTGCTTTCCGGCGTCCGAACGGGCACTGGCGGCAGATTGGCGAACGCGTCGAACAGGATGGGCGCGGCCGTGTTGCTACCAAAATGACCCGGCATGGGCGTGCCGTCCGGGCGCCCCACCCAAACCCCGATTGTATAGCCGCCGTCATAGCCGATAGCCCAGGCGTCACGGAAGCCGTAGCTGGTGCCGGTTTTGAACGCGATATGGCGAGGGTTCTGCTGGTATTTGCGCGGCAGCCTGTTCCCCGGTGCGCCGATGCCCATGAGGATATGGCGGAGTGCCGAACGAGCATGCGGGCTGAGGAGGATCGTGTCCGTCGGTTGTGTCGCATCCGCCGGGCTGTCATCCAGCTTCAGCGGTCGCACCTGCCCGTCATCTGCCAGCGCGGCATAGAGCATCACAAGGTCTTCAAGTGACATGCCCACACCGCCAAGAGCCACAGCAAGCCCGGGGGCTTCTTCGCCGGGCAGCGTAAGGTGCGCGCCGGCGCCCCTCAGGGTTTCAGTGAACTGCACGGGGCCAAGCCGGTTCAGAACCGCAACGGCGGGCACATTGAGCGACCGGCGCAAGGCTTCCGTGATGGTCACCTCGCCATAGAAGGCGTCCATGAAATTGCTGGGGGCATAGGTGCCGAACCGGCGCGGTTCGTCCATGATGCGGGTGCGCGGGTGGGCGATGCCCTGGTCGAAGGCCATGCCGTAGATGAAGGGCTTGAGCGTGGAACCGGGCGAGCGTATGGCCGTGACCATATCCACAAAGCCGTCGCGGGCGGTGTTTGTATAGTCAGCGGACCCGACGTAGGAGAGCACCTTGCGGCTTTTGTTTTCCGCCACCAGGATGGCGATGCTGGCGTTTGCGTTGAGGCGCTGGGCGCTTGATAACGCCAGCGTCTCCAGCTTTTTCTGCAGGGCGGCATCGATTGCTGTGCGGGCAAGCCTTGGGGCACCCTCTGCCCGCAGCCGTGCCGCCAGGTGGGGTGCCAAGAGGGCAGGCTGCTGTTTGGTTTTCGGCACAGGGGCTTTAATGGCCAGCATGGCCAGATGAGCATCAAGCCCCACGTCCGCGGCAACGCGGGCCAGTACCTTGTTTCGGGCGGCAAGAGCGCGTGCCGGGTGCCTGTCGGGCCTGAGGCCCGTGGGTGACTGGGGCAGGACCACCAGAAGCGCGGCCTCATCCGGGGTGAGCTGAGTGGCCTCATGGCCGAAATAGACCAGGCTGGCGGCGCGGATACCCTCCACATTGCCGCCGTAGGGCGCGAGCGTGAGGTACATCTCAAGGATCTGGTCTTTGCCAAAGCGGTGTTCCAGCTGCAGCGCGCGGAACATTTCAATGAGCTTGGACCCGAGCGTTCTGGGGCGGGGCTCCAGAAGGCGCGCCACCTGCATGGTCAGCGTCGAGGCTCCTGAGACCACTTCGCCTGACGCAATCGCCTGCCAGCTGGCGCGCAGTACCGCGCGCGCGTCCACGCCCGCGTGGTCATGGAAGCGCTTGTCCTC
>JBNKYQ010000001.1:0-41711 GCA_050300975.1 Kordiimonas sp. | reverse complement strand
CTGGTTTCAGGCCTTGACTGCGAGATCGCCGTTATCGGCGCCGGGGTCATTGGCGTGTGTACGGCGCTTGAACTGCAGGCTGCAGGCCATGATGTCTGGCTGATTGACCGCAAGGGCGTGGCCGAAGAATGCTCCTATGGGAACGCGGGCCATATCGCGGTTGAGCATATCTTCCCGCTGTCGTCCCCTTCGACACTCATACAGGTGCCGAAGATGCTGCTTCAGCCCAACGGGCCGCTAACGGTTCGCGCGGCTTACCTGCCCCGTTTGCTGCCGTGGCTGATGCGTTTCCTGTGGGCGGGGCGCCCGGCGCAAGTGAGCCGCGGCACTGAAGCCATCGCCGCCCTCAATGCGCGGGCGCTGCCGGCATACAGACGGCTGATCAAGCGTCACGGCATGGATGATCTGCTGCGCGAAGAGGGCACGCTGGTGGTCTATGAAAAGGAGAAAAGCCTGGCGGCGGCCGCCCATGAACAGCGCTTGCTGGCTGATTTCAGCGTGGAGGCAGAGCTGATGGACGCCGCCGCCCTCAGGGCGTTCGACCCGGCACTAAGCCCGGCCCTCAAGGGCGCCCTGCGTTTCCCGTCTTCCGCCCACGTGACAGACCCGGCACAGTTGGTGCGCAAGTTGGCGGACCAATTCATGCGCCTGGGCGGGCATATTGAAAGACAGGCTGTGGTGGGCATGGAACACGGGCCCACCCACACGGTGCTCACCACAAGCCGCGATCAGGTGCGCGCAGGCAAGGTCGTGATTACCGCCGGTGCATGGTCGCACCAGCTCGCGCGCATGCTGGGCTACAAGGTCCCGCTTGAGACGGAACGCGGCTATCACTTGATGCTGGAGGAACCATCAGCACAGCCACGCATACCCACCACCTTTTTTGAGCGCCGCTTCGTCGCCACACCAATGGAAGGAGGCCTTCGCCTTGCAGGCCGGGTGGAGCTTGGCGGGCTCAAGCTGCCACCCAAGGAACGCCATGCCCAGGCGCTGTTACCCCTGGGGCAGGACCTTCTGCCGGGGCTGGAAGCCAGAGGCACCACGCCCTGGATGGGCTTCCGCCCTACCCTGCCAGACAGCCTGCCGATCATCGGCGCGGCGCCACAGCACAAGGGCATCTATTTCGCCTTCGGCCATAACCATATGGGGCTGACGCACGGCGCCATCACCGGCGAGCTGATGCGGGATTTGATCAGGGGAGAGGTGCCAGGCCTTGACCTGACGCCCTACCGGTTGAACCGCTTCCAGGGCTATTCTTCTTCCGCCACCACGGGGTCGACATAGTCGCCTTCGCCCAGGCCTTCGAGCGAGCTTGCGAAGCGTTCCACAGTCTTGCCCGCCTTTTCGGCGTTATCGAATTCGGCCACATGAAAGAGCGCGTCGCCTTCATTGACGATCGGCAGGTTGGTTCGCCCGATCACCACGCCTTCCTTGGTGGCTGTGATCTCGCTTTCTTCATCGCCCAGCCAGTCTGAAAGATGCGCCAGCCGGTCGCCTTTCTCAACATGGCTGCCAAGCGCAATCGGGTTCCTGATGAGCCCCGACCGCTTCGCCCGCACCCAGTGCGAGGTTTCGGCTTCCACGGTCACATGCGGGCGGCGCTTGACCGCGCGTTTGATCATGTCAACGGCGCCGAGAACATTCAAAATGCCGCGCACGCCTGCCGACACCGCAAGCGATTCGAACCTGAGCGCTTCACCGGCTTCATAAAGAAGCACAGGCACATCCTGGTCCACCGCGCAACCACGCAAGGACCCATCGCGCAAGGTGGCATTCACGATCACGGCTGTGTTGAAGGCGCGGGCCAATCGGGCGGTTTCCTCGTCTTCCATGTTGGCGCGAATATGGGGGTAATTGGTGCGGTGATTGGCGCCCGTGTGCAGGTCGATGCCATAGTCCGCCCGGTCGAGGATTTCGGTTTTGAACACATGCGCCACCCGCGCCGCCAGCGAACCATGCTCAGACCCCGGGAACGACCGGTTCAGGTCGCGCCGGTCGGGCATATAGCGGGTGTGATTGAGGAAGCCGTAAACATTGACCACCGGCACGCAGATCAGCGTGCCGCGCAGGCGGTTGAGCGCCTTCTGCTTCAGAAGCTGGCGCACAATTTCAATACCGCCGATCTCATCGCCGTGGATGGCAGCAGAGATAAACATGGTGGGCCCGTCCTTGCGGCCATGGACAATATGCACGGGCATAGAGAGCGGCGTGTAGCGGGATTGGCCTGGCAGCTCGAGCGCCAAAGACGCGCGGCTACCAGGTTGAACCTTGTGTTTGCCGAACGTGAAAGGCGCCCGCCGCGCTCTACGCTCGCCGATCACAGGCCTAGCCCTTCCCTTTGGTTTGGGTGCGATTTGGCCGGGCATTCTTTTCGATGCACTGGATGATCTTGCCAGCCACATCAATGCCGGTGGCTTTCTCGATCCCTTCAAGGCCCGGGGAGCTGTTCACTTCCATGATCACCGGACCGTGGTTGGAGCGCAGCATATCCACGCCCGCTACATCAAGGCCCATGATCTTGGCGGCGCGCACGGCTGTGGAGCGCTCTTCCGGCGTAATCTTGACGGTGCGCGAACTGCCGCCCCGGTGCAGGTTCGACCGGAACTCCCCCTCAGCGCCCTTGCGCATCATGGAGGCCACGACCTTGCCGTCGATTACCAGGCAGCGGATGTCCGACGCGCCGGCTTCCTTGATATATTCCTGAACCAGGATGTGTGCCTTCAGCTTGCCGAATGCCTGGATCATGGACCGCGCCGCATCGCGCGTGTCCGCCAGCACAACACCCACGCCCTGGGTGCCCTCGAGAAGCTTGATCACAACCGGCGTGCCGCCAACCATGTCAATCAGGTCATCAGCTTCGCTGGTGCCGTTGGCGAACGCCGTCACCGGCAGGCCCACACCGCGACGGGACAGAAGCTGGAAGCTCCTGAGCTTGTCGCGCGACCGGGTAATCGCCACCGATTCGTTCAAGGGGTAAACGCCCGCCATTTCGAACTGGCGGAGAACGGCAGTCCCGAAGAAGGTGACCGACGCGCCAATCCGCGGAATGACAGCATCATAGCCAGACAGGATTTCGCCCTTGTAGCGCATCTCAGGCCGGTGCGAGGCAATATTGATATAGACCTTCATGGTATCGATCGGGTCGATTTCATGGCCCCGTTCGCGCGCGGCTTCCATCAGCCGCTGGTGTGAATAAAGGTTTGGATTTCGGGTGAGCAGTGCAATACGCATATTAGCCCTTCCTCTGGAATTATGGATGGTAGAGCGGGTCATCGGGCTCCCCGAGCCCATAAGACAGTCCGCTGTCTACAATGTAAAATTTCTTCAGTGCCTGGCGCCCGACCAACATGCGGAAACCCATTTC
Source organism: Kordiimonas sp. (assembly GCA_050300975.1). Lineage (GTDB taxonomy): Bacteria > Pseudomonadota > Alphaproteobacteria > Sphingomonadales > Kordiimonadaceae > Kordiimonas. Next base: position 38,347 of record JBNKYQ010000001.1, on the reverse strand, counting down.
ATCCCGATTGGTCAGCGTCATTTCAACCTGGCGCGCCAGCGGCCCAAGCCGCAGCATGGTCTTGACCACATAGCGGACTTCTTCATGACCGCTCGAGCTTCTGACCCGCCGTTCGTCAACAATAGGGGCCTCGCACTGGATTTCCGGCTTCTTGTGTTTCTGCACAGGATGCAGCCGGAAAGAGGCCCATGGCGCGCCGTCCTTGATGATTTTCTTCACACGGTAGGCATGGATCGCGCTGGTCTTGGCTCCGGTATCAATCTTGGCCTTGATATGATCCACGCCAAGGTCCGGCAGGGCCGCCCATTCGCGCCAACCAATAATCAGCTTGCTCCGCATTCCCGTGCCTCCACGCATGCCCTAAGGGTGGGACATAAGCCCCACTCATTCAATGGGAAAATCAAAACTTCATTTTTTGGAACACTCGAAACTTGCGGGGCTTTTTCAGCCTGGCCGCGATTTCATGCCCCCATTATCCGAAACAGGGGTGGTTTGAAAAGGGAAATTTATGACGGGCAGGCGAAAAGCGCCGGTCTTGCCACTAATCCCTATTCCCAGCCCTAAAAAACTGGCGTATGAGAGTTTTGGGTTCATGCTAAATCCATGATCCCATTGGGGGCTGCCAGCAGGCAGGTTTGGCCCTGGTGGCCAGAGATGAAAGATCTAGCGACAATGTCCTTGATTGAATGGGGCAAGCCAGCACCGTGGTTCCACGCAGCCACCCTATCCAACCCGCGATTTAATTTCTCGAGCCTTGGCGGCCGCTTCATTCTGCTGGCATTCCTGGGCGACAGCCGCAACCCCTTGGCCCAACGCTTCCTCGCGGCCCTTACGTCTGCCAATATCACACGTGACGACGCGCAACTTGTTTGCTTCGCGGTGAGCCCCGAGGCGCGGGACCAGAAGGACAAGGCTGTCCTGACGGCCTTTCCCGGGCAACGCGTCTTCCTTGATCCCGATCATGGGATCGCCCTCTCCTATGGCGCCGCCGTTCTGCGGGAGGATGGCCCCGAGTTCACCGGGGGATGGTATCTGATCGACCCCATGCTGCGGGTGTACCGGCAAGGCGGGCTTGATGAGACAGAGAAGCTGATCAGTGCGATCATAGCTCTGCCAGAAGCGAAAGACCACGCCGCGAAGGGCCAGGAACTGTGGGCCCCGGTCCTGATGGTACCGCGTGTCCTGACCCCGGCTTTCTGCGCCCAACTGATCGCGCTCTACCGCGAAGGGACCCCTAGTCCGTCAGGTTTCATGCGGGAGATCAATGGCCGGACGGTCGCGATGAGGGACGCAAATTTCAAGCGCAGAAACGACATCAACATTCAGAACGACGGGATACGCACAGCCCTGAACACCGCCATCGGCCAGCGCCTGAGGCCGGAATTGAGGCGGGCGTTTCAATTCGACGCGACCCGGATTGAACGCTATATCGTCGCCCGCTACGGTGCTGAAGAGGCCGGTTTTTTCAGGCCGCACCGCGACAACACAACAGCCGGCACAGCCCACCGGCGGTTCGCTGTGAGCATCAATCTGAACGCGGAAGACTATGAGGGGGGAGACCTGCGTTTCCCCGAGTTCGGCATGCGCACCTACCGGCCACCAACCGGCGGCGCCGTGGTATTTTCCTGTTCGCTGCTTCATGAAGCCACACCCGTCACGAAAGGCGAGCGTTTCGCCACCCTGCCGTTCCTTTATGACGATGCCGCAGCAAAAGTGCGCGCAGAAAACCGCGACAAGATCGATAGCGAAGTATTGAACATTCCCAGCAGGGAAGGTCAGGCCCTGCCGTCCTAGAAAATGCAGGCGCCGAAGGCTGGTAGACGCTCGCCCGGTGTCGCGTCGTTCAGGCAGTAGCGTGCATTGCCGGAATTGGCAGAGGCAGGCCACCCTTGCGGCTGGGCGGACAAGTTGAAGACGCAGGTCAGGGTTTCCCCTTCATGGGTGCGCTCGAAAGCAAGCACCGGCTCAGGCGCATCAAGGAAACGGATCGTGCCTTTGATGAGCGCAGGCTGGGTCTTGCGAAAAGCCAGGAAAGCCCTGAGAGCATTCAGCACGGACGCGTCATCCCGCTCTTGTACGCTGACAGCACGCGCGGCATGGCGCGGGTCCACCGGCAACCAGGGCTCGTGGCTGCTGAATCCTGCGTGCGGTGCTTCTGTATCCCACGGCATCGGCGTGCGTGTGCCGTCTCGGCCCAGCGTTGACGGCCAGTTGGCGATGGCTTCCGGGTCGGTCAGGCGCTCGAACGGCACATGAGCCTGCGGCAGGCCCAGTTCCTCGCCCTGATAAAGGCACACGCTGCCCCTTAGGCTGAGGATCAACATGTTCAGCATCTTGGCGAATGCGGGATCGTCCTCAATCTCCGTGTCCGTCGCCCAGCGGGACACAGCGCGCGGCCGGTCATGGTTGCTGAAAGTGAAAGACGGCCAGCCCATGCCTTCCGTATCGGGCCAGGCCTCAACCGCTTCGCGGATCACCTTGGCCGAAAGCGTATCGGCCTCCAGAAATTCAAAGCTGTAGGCGGTATTCAGTCCCTGGTCACCGCGGGTGAACAACTGCATTTCTTCAAGCGCGCGCTCGCCGCCCACTTCGGCCACCGTAAAGGTGCCGGGGTATTCATCCATCATCGCACGGACGCGGGCGAGGAATTTGGGAATATCGGCGTGGCTTTGGTTATAGAGGTGTTCCTGCAGGTCAAACGGCTTGCTGCCGCGATACTCGAACGCTTTCGGGTTATCGCGAAAATCCGGGTCGTGCATCATGAAGTTGACCGCATCCATGCGGAAGCCGTCAACGCCGCGATCAAGCCAGAAGCGCCCGGCTTCCAGAAGCGCATCCTGCACGTCTTTATTATGGACATTAAGGTCCGGTTGGCTCTCAAGGAAGTTATGCAGGTAATATTGGCCACGGGTGGCGTCCCACGCCCAGCTTGAGCCCATAAACACAGACATCCAGTTGGATGGCGGGCTGCCATCGGCCTTGGCGTCGGCCCAGACATACCAGTCTGCCTTGTCGCCCGCCGTGCCCTTGCGGCTTTCCTGGAACCAGGGGTGCTGGTCTGACGTGTGGCTATAGACCTGGTCGATAATCACCTTAAGCCCAAGCGAATGGGCGCGCGCGAGAAGCGCGTCAAAGTCCGCAAGCGTGCCGAAAATAGGGTCCACGTCACAGAAATCTGCAACGTCGTAGCCGAAGTCCTTCATAGGCGACGTAAAGAAAGGCGATAGCCAGATTCCATCAACACCCAGGGACGCGATATGCTCCAGCTTGCCGGTGATCCCCTTCAGGTCGCCAACGCCGTCGCCGCTCGCATCCATGAAGCTGCGCGGATACACCTGATAGATCACCGCACCGCGCCACCAGTCAGTGTCCGCGTGCGCCTGCAGGATTACGCTGTTATCGCCATTATTATGCTGCGCCAAAGCCATTGCCCAAACTTCCCGTATACTTCCCTACCCTGGGGGCTGCTCGTCCTTCTCGCCTAAGATCGACATAAACATATATTTGCACATTTTTGCAATCTATTTTCAAATTTTTTCACAAAAAATCCCAGCACGCACAACAGCGTTGCGAAAAAGATAGTCAAATATCCTATTTATAAACAATAGTTTAATTACACTTCGCCAACTTCTGCGCTGTTTCTTAGCCACACACGGCCGGCTCCGCAACCCAGCAACTTTTGCAATTTTTGTTGCAATTTTCATTTTTTGCTTTAATTTGCAAAATAGATGGAATCAGGGGCAGCCACTCGGCACCTTCCACGTGCTTCCTCCCCCTCCCATGGCGCCCCTGGTTCCGCCACCGTTTTTGTTTCCTCGGAAGCTCATGTTCCCAGCTTCCAACAGTTTAGGGGCCTCTTTGTGGGCCAGCGGCGTGAGGCAGGTGACCTCCCACTTCGCGCCTTACCACAGAGAGCACATCTTCACCCCGGCAGCGCAGGCTGACCGGGGTGCTTTTTTTCAAACCACCGCCACCAAATACGCGTAATATGATATAAGGCAGTGTTCTGAGTTGTGCTTGTTCAGGAATACCCCAGGCGAAGCAACCCCATGGACGACGGCATCAAGGACAGAACCACGATCGGCTTCACAGCCCGCACCTTCCCGCTGCAGCAGCTGGAAAATGCAGGCGCGGACCCTTTCCTGCAGCCCTTCGCCAAGGTCATCGCCCTTTGGCAGCGCAGCGCTGATCACATGCCGCTCAAAAGCGACATCTCATTCCGGGATTTCGCCGGCTGGCACGATCGCATGATCATCTCTGACCTGCGCGAGGACGGGAATATCCGCTTCCGCCTGGTCGGCACCACGGCGGAGGCCATCTTTGGCGGGCTGATCAAGGCGGATGGCAGCTTCGCCGATCTGCCGAACACTCTGTTCCCAGACTATGCCAGCTATTTCAGGGACATTGCAGGTGGCGGCAAATTTGGCGAATGCATCGGCCTCGTGCCATTCGAAGGACGGGAATTCCTGCCACTTCGGGTCCTGGACCTGCCGGTCTGCGAGGAAGCTGGCCGCCCCAGCTTGCTCTATTCCTTTTTCCGCTCAACCAAATAGGGATGACCCTCAGGCCACCGCCGCGCCTACAAGTGCTGCATATTTGGCAGTGATCAAATGCACGGGGATGGTGTCCACGTAGGTGGACTGTGCGCCCTTGGCGACGAACCGGCGCAGCAGGTCGCTGCCGGGAACCATGGCCTTGATCTTGGGCAGGATACCACCCCCCAGATAAACCCCGCCCTTGGCGCCGTGGACAAGTGCTATATCGCCAGCGGTCGACCCGACGATCGACAGGAAAAGCTGCACCGCGCGCTCGCACGCAGGCGCCCCACCCTCTGCAGCGCGCTTGGTGATCTCCGCCGGGGTCAGGTCCCGATCGCCGCCACCGCCATAATCCACAAGAAAACGATAGATACGCGCGATACCCTCGCCGCACAGGAAGCTCTCGACAGAGACATAGCCCAGCTCGGCGCGCAGGTGTTCGGTGAGGTCATGCTCAAGCCGCGAGCCCGGCGCAAATGCCATGAAGCCGCCCTCGGTTGACACTGTGTGATAGCCACCGTGGTCATCCGGCACCAAGAGGGCGACACCGAACCCGGTGCCCGGCCCCATCACGGAAATCGGCGCGTCTGCCGCCGCATCACCGTCCTTCAGCGTGATGAAATCCTCGCCTTCAACAAGGTAGGGGCAGGCCCGCGCCAGCGCCCCGAAATCATTGATGAATTTCACCTGATCGAGACCATGGGCGACCTCAAGGGCCGCGGCGTCAGCGGCCCAGCCAAGGTTGGTGATCCGGCCAAGGCGTTCGGTGGTTGGGCCGGCAATTGCCAGCTTGGCAACCTTCGGCGCGTCAGCCCCGAGGCCCGCCACATAAGCGCCGACCATATCGCTGAGGCTGGCATAGTCACGGCAGGGGAAGACAATCACATGATCAATGTCCGGCTTGGCGGCGCCTTCCTTGAAGGTCGCGACGCCGAAGCGGCCGTTGGTGCCGCCAATGTCGGCGACAATACATGTCGAAATCTTTGTCATACCCCTTCCCTTTCGGGTGCGACAGGCACAAAGTCCACCGCCGCATACACCCATGCCCGCCACCGCATGCTTCCAACCAGGAGGGCGCGCAAGAAATCAAAACCAGACCTCACTAGTAGCCAGAAAAGACAGCGCTGTCAATTGCACTTGCTACAGCCTTTGGAAAAGAAGCTGGAGGAAATGGACACTTTTGGGCACTACCCACAGCCGAAAGGCCGAAAATGGGCACTACGACAGTGCCCTTTTGTACCAAAAAGCACAAAAATGGGCACTACAGCGCGACAAAATGTGCCCTTCTTCCTCAAGAAGCTTGATCTTGAGCCTAGCCTTTGCTCATGTTGCGCTAACTCAGATTGAGGTGGTATCACACCTACCGGCCACCAAAGGGGAGACAAAATCTGTGCGTGCGGTATCAGTTATCCTGATATTCCTGCTTGCCGGGTGCGGTGCATACGGCGCCCAGCCGTTGCAGGCGCCCAAGGCACAGGTGCTGAACACCGGCAGCCTGAGCGCGCATCAGCTGTCGCTTTGGCCCGGGCAGTGCGCGCTTGTGCTGCGCCCCCGGCCTGAGGAAGGCGCGCTCGAGGAACCCCCGATCTTCGCCCAGACAGGTAATGACGTCACCATGATCCTTGAAAGCCGGCAGGTCAGCCTCCGGCGCACCGAAAGCGCAAACGAGACGGTAGCCGAGATGCCGCGCAGCCAGACTTTTGTTGCTCCGACGCTGCAGGCAAAACTGCTGCTGCGCGAGAGTGCCAGTGGTGGCGGTGCGCCCTTGCAGGGCGTGCTTTCCTTGACCAAGCCTAATGGCTGGTCCACCGTTATTCCTGTGGAAGGCGGAAGGCGGTGCCGACAATGATGGCCGAAATAGAAACGATCCGCTGCGACCTGTTTGTGATCGGCGGCGGCATCAACGGCACAGGTATCGCGCGGGATGCCGCGGGCCGCGGGCTGAAGACCGTGCTTGTGGAGCAGACGGATTTCGCCGCCGGGACATCGTCCGCCAGCTCTAAGCTGATCCATGGCGGCCTTCGGTACCTGGAGCATTATGAATTCCGCCTCGTGCGCGAATCCCTGCAAGAAAGGGAGACGCTGTGGCGCATGGCTCCCCATCTGGTGCGCCCGCTCCGGTTTGTGCTGCCGCATCACAAAGGCCTCAGGCCCGCTTTCATCCTGCGGCTCGGCCTGTTTCTTTACGACCACCTGGGCGGTCGGAAGCTGCTGCGGAAAACCAAAAGCCTGAACCTACGGCGTGACCCCAAGGGTGGTCCGCTCAAGGCCCGTTTCAGGAAAGGGTTTGAGTATTCCGACTGCTGGGTTGACGATGCCCGGCTTGTGCTTGCCAACGCCCTTGCCGCCAAGCGCCGGGGTGCCACCATCCTCAACCGGCACCGCTTCCTTGACGCTGTACGCGAAGACCGCGACTGGCGCGTCCGCGTGGAAGCGCCAGACGGGAAAATCCTGGAATTCCAGGCAGATGCGCTGGTGAATGCTGCAGGGCCATGGGTTGAGAAAACGCTGCAGAGCTGCATCATGTCAGAGGACGCGCACAGCCACGCGCGCCTGGTGAAAGGCAGCCACATTGTTGTTCCCGCGCTTTATGACGGGCCGCAATGCTACACCTTCCAGAACCCGGACAAGCGGGTCATTTTCGCGATCCCTTATGAGGGGAAATTTACCCTTTTAGGGACCACCGATGTACCCTTTTCCGGCGACCCCGCCAAAGTGGAAGCAAGCCAGGCAGAGATCGATTACCTGTGCGCCGCCGCCAGCGAATATTTCGAGAAAAGCATCCAGCCCGAAGATGTTGTCTGGTCCTACGCCGGCATACGCCCGCTCTATGACGACGGCGAGGTAAACCCGTCCGCAACAACCCGCGACTATCACCTGGACCTGGATGTTCGCGAGGACACGCTGCCGCTTCTGTCCGTCTTTGGCGGCAAGATCACCACCTACCGCTGCCTGGCGGAAGAGGCGATGGAAAAACTCGCCCCTTACCTTCCGATCAGCCAGGATGACTGGACCGGTTACACCCCCCTGCCCGGTGGCAGCCTGCCGGAAGACGTTTCCCCCGCCAAGGCGCTCAAGCACTTCAAGGCGGAGATGCGAACGCGCTATCATTGGCTTGAGGGGGAGATTGTCGACCGCATGTGCAACGCCTACGGCAGCCGTATTGAGAAGCTTCTGGAGGGCATCGAAAACGTGGACGGTATGGGCATCCATTTCGGCGCCGGGCTTTATGAAGCCGAGGTTGGCTACCTCGTGCGCGAGGAATGGGCACACACGGCGGAAGACATCCTGTGGCGGCGATCAAAGCTGGGCCTCAGATTGAACCAGACGGAACATGCGGCGCTGGCAGCCTGGCTTTCAGCCCACGAGCGCTCGACCTCCGATTAGGCAAAAGACCGCGCGGCGGCCACTGCCTTGTGCCATTTGGCCAACATGTCATCGCGACCGACAAACCCACCCTTCGGATTAAACCGTCGCTCGCATTGCCACTGGGCTGTCAGGTCACTGAAGCCTGAATAAAGGCCCGCCTGAAGCCCCGCCAGATAGGCCGCACCCAGCGCTGTGGTCTCCATCACCTTCGGCCTGTCAACCGGCAGCGCCAGCAAGTTGGCCAGCATCTGCGCCAGCCAGTCATTGGCGACCATGCCGCCATCCACACGAAGCACCTTAGGGCTGATACCGTCTTCCGCCATGGCGCTGAATAGGTCATGGGTCTGGAAACACACACTTTCAAGCGTGGCGCGCACCAGCTCTGCCCTGCCGGTGGCGCGGGTCATGCCGAACAAGGCAGCACGAACATCCGGGTCCCAATATGGCGCACCAAGGCCGGTGAAGGCCGGCACCATATGAACACCGTGATCATCCGCGGCCTCGCGCGCCAGCGCCTCGCTTTCACGCGCGTGGTCGATGATCTTGATGCCGTCCCTGAGCCACTGCACGGCGGCGCCGGCAATGAAGATAGATCCTTCAAGGGCATAGGTCGTCTCGCCGCCGATCCTGTAGGCAACTGTGGTCAGCAGCCGATTCTTGGACGGCACAAAGGCCCTGCCGGTGTTCATCAGAACGAAGCAGCCGGTGCCGTACGTGCTTTTGATCGCGCCTTCCTCGAAACAGCACTGGCCCACCGTGGCCGCCTGCTGGTCCCCCGCCACACCGAGGATCGGGATGGAGCGACCGAACAGGTCAGGTGTGGTTTCGCCGAAATCAGCGCAGCTGTCCAGAACCTCCGGCAGCACGCTTTCAGGCACGCCGAAAATCCGCAGGAGGCTCTCGTCCCATTCCTGCGTACGGATATTGAAAAGGCTTGTACGACTGGCGTTCGTGGCGTCCGTGACATGGCGCTTGCCGCCTGTCAGCCGGGCGATCAGGAAACTGTCGATCGTGCCCCAGGCCAGCTTGCCAGCCGCAGCCGCCGCACGCACACCGTGGGCATTTTCCAAAAGCCACGCCAGCTTGGTGGCGGAAAAATAGGGATCAAGCAGCAGGCCCGTTTTGTCCTGCACTTCGAACTCGTGGCCCTCGTCCTTCAACGCGCGGCACACACTAGCGGTGCGCCGATCCTGCCAGACAATGGCGTTGTGGACTGGTCTGACGCCCTCGCGCTCCCACAATACAGATGTCTCGCGCTGGTTGGTGATGCCGATGGCCTTGACCTTGAAACCCTTGGCCTCGGCTTCCGTGAACGCGGCCTGCGCAGTCTTTAGGCTGGTGACCCATATCTCATCCGCGTCATGCTCTACCCAGCCATCCGCGGGGAAAATCTGGCGAAATTCCTGCTGGGCCACAGCAATGATGTCGCCTTTCAGATCAAAAACGATGGCCCGACTGCTGGTCGTGCCCTGATCCATCGCCAAAATACAATCCGGCATATATCCCCCTGATTATTGTCAGGGGCCAAAAGAAAACCGGCCCCTGCCTCCACTGAACTGCAGTGTGGCAGAAGCCGGCATTCGCATCAATATGATGCTGCTTGGAAGCTAGAGCGCCTTGAAGCGGATGGCGATGCCGCCACCGGCCGCCATCGGCAACTTCATGCTGTCAGCCGCGGTCACGCGCTTCGTCTCGATCGCCATGGCGTACGGGTTGGTATCCCAATCCGCATCGTCGCCATCGCGGTAGATTTGCGCTTCATAGGTCCGGCCCGCGTCCAGGAAGTCGAGCGACACTTCAAGCGTGCGCGCGTCCTCGTTGGTCACGCTACCAAGGAACCAATCGTCACCGCCGCGCTCTTTGCGGGCGAAGGTGGCATGTTTGCCAATGTCACCCGTAAGCGCCTTACTTTCTGACCAATCCGTCGGCACATCGCGAATGAACTGGAAGGCATCCATACGTGCTTCATAGTTTTTTGGCAGGTCCGCGGCCATCTGGATCGGGCTATAGAGCACCACATAGAGCGCCAGCTGTTTCGCGAGCGTGGTCTGCACCCGGTTGTCGGGCTGTTCTTTTTCATAGAGCAGGTCGAAAATACCTGGCGTGAAATCCATCGGGCCCGAGAGCATCCGGGTAAACGGAATGGTGGCCGTGTGCGATGGCGGGTTCGGTGGGCTGCCCCAGGCGTTATATTCCATGCCGCGGGCACCTTCGCGCGAAATCCAGTTCGGATAGGTGCGCCTTAACCCTGTATCTTTGATCGGCTCGTGCGAGTTGATGGAAATCTTGCGCTTGGCCGCTTCCACCAGCACTTTTTCATGGTGGCGGGACATCCACTGTCCGTCATGCCATTCATAGAAGACCTTGCCATCTTCCTCGCGCGCGATCTCGCCCGCGTCGGCCACATAGCCGGTTTTCACCTGGCGCACGCCCATCTTTTCATAAAGGTCGAAGGCCGCTTCCATCTGGTTTTCATAGTTGGTCACGCCGCCTGAGGTTTCGTGGTGGCCGATTATGCGGACGCCACGTTCCTTGGCGTAGGCCGCCAGTTTCGGGAAATCGAAATCAGGATAGGCTTCGGTGAAATTCATCAGGTTCCAGTTGTTGAACCAGTCACCGTCCCAGCCCACATTCCAGCCCTCGACCAGCACGCCCTTGAAGCCGTATTTGGAAGCGAAATCGATATAGCGCATCGTCTCTTCGGTGGTCGCGCCGTGCTTGGGGCCAGACCCCCAGGTGTTGACCGCCAGATGCATGCCCCACCATATGCCGACATACTTGCCGGGCTCCACCCAGGAGACGTCACCCAGTTTGTTGGGTTCATTCAGGTTCAGGATCAGGTTCGAATCCAGAAGACCAGTCGCAGCCTCTGCAATCTCGAACGTCCGCCACGGCGTCTTGAACGCGCCATCCAGCTTTACCTTGGCACCGTCCGCCCAGGGCGACAGGTCAGCCTTGAAGGTCTGGCCTTCTGTGCGCAAGAGCGACATGCCGGAATAGTCAAGAAGCGCAGCCTCATGCAGGCTGACATGCAGGCCGGATTCCGTGCGGAAGGTGATCGGCGTATGGGCGATGGTCACCTCCGAAAGTGGCGTCTCTTTGTAAATATATTCATAGCGATTGAACTCGCGAGACTGAATCCACCAAGCGGTAGACGGCTCTGCGACAGAAATTTCCGTCAGCTCGTCCATGATTTCGGCTTTGCCGAAGTCACCTTCATAGCGGAAGCCGAGGCCGTCGTCATACAGGCGGAACACCACGGTGACCGACCGCCCGGACCCACCGGCTTCCGCGACCGTGGCCTTAAGCTCATTGTAGTGGTTGCGCACAAACTGGCGCTCACCCCACGGCTGCTCCCAGGTTTCATCAAAGCTGCTGGTGGCTGTGTCTGTGATCTCAAGCCCCGTGGCAAACGGCGACTGAGTGCGGAACGTGAAACCAAGTTTTGACTGTGCGATTACCGCCTTGCCGTCACGTTCGACGCTGTAGAATGCGCCTTCCGCGCCCGCGTCCAGAACCACGGTGAGCTTGCCGTCCGGCGATGACACGCTTGCTGGCTCCGCACAGGCGGCAAAAGCCACACTGAGCACGAGAATCAGCAGCGCTGAAAAATTACGTTGCATGAAAATGCCCCTCACTGTTGACCGGCAATCGCCGCGGCTTTAGCCATGGCAACCGGTGTACCTTCCCAAAACTATGTGTGTGCTTTGCCCAGGGGCGTGGGTCATTATTTCTTGTGAAAGCACAGCTATGCATCAGCCTGACTATTACCATGACTGACAGGCAAGAGTCCTATACTTCAAAGACAGCGCTGTCAATAACGACCGTATCGGGCGGCACTTGCCTCACGAGCGCCGTGCCAGCATACTCCGGGAAACGATATACAGAGGGGGAACCCATGACCAAACGCCTGCCGGAAGTGCTGGAAGAAATGCGCCAGGCGCTTCTGGGCCGTAAGCCCGGCCACAGCTGGAGCACAAGTGCGAGCGAAGCCTACAGCGCCACACTGGGTGGCCTCAAGAGCCTGAGCGGCGATACGCTGGGCAAGACCGCACAGAATTTCAACGAAGCCCTGCCCTATATTGAGCGCGCGGGCTATGAAGTGACGGAGATTGAGGTCGGCCTGGGCCTGGACCCCAAGATCGTGCCGCACCTGAACCTTCGGGAAATGATCAGCGAAGAGGAAAAAGCCGCCCTTCTTGAGGAAACCCGCGACAAAAAGCTGATCAATACGATCCTCAGTTCGCTGTTTCGCGCCAGCGGGGCCCGCAGCAAGCTCAAGTTCAAGCGGTTTCATTTCACCAGCATTGAGCTGGAACTCAGCATCCTGCCGACTGTTGTGCTGAAATTCAGCCCCAATGAAGAAACCACAATGGTAAAGCCGGAAGAATTACTGGAGCATATCGAGAATCAATCTGACGAATAGCACCTATTGCTTGATGAGGGCATCCCGTGCCAAAGTGTCACATTGATGGGAAGGCGATATTTTAGCGATATAGTCCCCCACCGCATCTGGAACATGCGAGACGGATAACAGAGGATACTATGGCCCAAACTGCCACAGCATACAGGGATGAAGCACCGATTGCGGCCCACCTGGAAAGTCAGCCCCTTTTCCGTGGCATGACTCCAGAGCTGCGCACTACTTTTATTCAGGCTGCGCAGTTGCAGACCCTGAGCAAGGGTAGCATTCTCTTCCTGCAAGACGATGAGGCCGAATGGTTCTACCTGATCATTTCCGGCTGGGTGAAGCTGTTCACAGAAACCATGGACGGTGATGAAGCCGTGATCGACATGGTCTCAAGTGGCAATCTGATCGGCGATTCTGCTATCCTAGAAGACAGCATCCATAGCTTTGGTGCGGCCGCGGTTGAACCCGTAGCGGCTATTCGCCTGCCCAGCAGCCTTTTGAAGCAGGCCATCACTGATGACCACAAGACAGCCCTTGCAATGCTTGGCGCCCTGTCGCGGCACCGCAAACGCCAGTCCCGCGAGATTGAAAGCCTGACCCTGCAGAACGCGTCGCAGCGCATCGGCTGCTTCCTGTTGCGCCTGTGCAGCCCCGATGCCGCGATGCCGCTGGAGCTGACGCTGCCTTACGACAAGTCATTGATCGCAGCACGTCTGGGCATGAAATCAGAGACCTTCTCGCGGGCGCTCAACAAGCTCCGCAAGGAAACCACGCTGTCGATTAAGGGATCGATGGTTACAGTATCTGATCTGGAAGAGCTTTCAGGCTATGTATGCAGCGCCTGCTCGAACGAGTTTCCCTGCAAGGACCTGCACGGCTAACAAGCCGCGCCAGCCTATCATTTTCTTATGGTCAGCCAGTCCCAGTCGATCAGCGACGGGTTCTCGATATATTTGTCAGGGTGGGCGACAACATCCTCAAGGTAGCTGGCGCTCAGGCGCATCACCGGTGGGTCTTCTGCGGCCTTGCCTGTTGGTTCACTGTTGATCTTGCAGGCCTCCAGCGTCACGCATTTATGAGCCTTTGGGGCGTCATCCACCACAGCAAGCTCGACCGCTCGACCAGACAGCGCCTGCTCCCCCGCCTGCCAGATCTGGCTGTAGGGAAACCTGTCCCGGTTCTGCTGCATCACCTTATTGCAGATTTCCAGATACTGCTCGAGCAGTCCATCGTAGGTGCCGGAATTTCCACTTTTAGCCACTGAGACCCTCCAACTGTCACTTCCGGGCCAAAATAATCACAAAAAATCGGCGGTGTAGTTGATTTTCGTCAAATGCCTGCAGAGGGCTGAAGGCTATAGCTTTTCATGGACAAAAGACTGGAGAAGCCCGCAATGCAAGATCGCGAGACCCTGCAAAAATCATTGCTGAAACGCAACCAGCAAGTACCCCGATACACCAGCTACCCCACAGCACCGCATTTTTCAGACGCGGTTACGGGGGGCACGGTCGCAGGTTGGCTTGAAACGCTGGATGACGGGTGCGAGCTTTCGCTCTATTTCCATATCCCTTTCTGCCGGAAAATGTGCTGGTATTGTGGCTGCAACACCAAAGCAACCAAGCGCTACTCGCCCGTGGACCAGTATCTCGACTATCTCTTCAAGGAAATCGATCTGGTGGCCGGTCGGCTAACAGGAGGGCAGACGGTCAAACACATTCACTTTGGCGGCGGGTCGCCGTCCATGCTGAAACCGGAGGATTTCGAGCGCCTGATGGCGGCCATCCGCTCGCGCTTCACGGTTGCCAGGGATACGGAAATCGCCATCGAGCTGGACCCGCGGGAGATCAGCGAAGCCAAAGTGGCCGCCTACGCGCTGGCCGGCGTTACCCGTGCGAGCCTGGGCGTTCAGGATTTCCATGAAGACGTGCAGGTTGCGATCAATCGCCGTCAGCCCTTCCACGTCATCTATGACGCCGTGAACCTCCTTAAGGCATACGGCATCCAAAGCATCAATATGGACCTGCTTTATGGCCTGCCGCACCAGACCGAAGAGCACCTGCGGGAAAATGTCGATTTCGCGTCCGCCCTTGGGGCCGACCGCATCTCACTCTTTGGCTATGCCCACGTGCCGTGGATGAAGAAGCACATGCGCCTGATCGACGAAGGCACCCTGCCGGACGGTCCGGCCCGGCTGAAGCAGTTCGATGTAGCCAAGCAGCACCTTGAGCGCCGCGGCTATGTCGCTGTGGGGCTCGACCATTTCGTTCTGCCGCGTGACCCCATGGCCAAGGCCCTCAATGCGGGTCAACTGAAACGCAATTTCCAGGGCTATACTACCGATGCCGCGGATGCCTTGATTGGCTTCGGCGCGTCAGCCATCAGCTCCCTGCCGCAGGGTTATGCCCAGAACACGCCTGCGACCCACAGCTATTTCACCATGCTGGACGCGGGCAAGATCCCCACGGCAAAGGGCAAGCCCCTGACTGACGACGACCGTATCCGCCGCCAGATCATCGAACACCTGATGTGCTATTTCGAGCTGGACCTGATCAAATTCTGCGCCGACAACAATGTTGATATCGGCAAGTTTGATGAGGCGATCGAGCGGTTGCAGGGGCTGAAGGCTGAGGGCCTGGTTGCCATGGATCGAGGCATGATCCGCATTCCGCGGGAAGCGCAACAGGCCGTACGCCTGGTGTGTGCCGCCTTCGACAGCTACCTGACCATCAGCCCCGCGAGACACGCGCAGGTCGCTTAAGCGTTTCCTAGCCTGCGCATAAAACTCAGCCGCCCCGTCTCCGGAGCGGCTGATTTTTTTGTCTCGATTTGTCTGGGCTTCTTAGAAGCGGGTACCAAAGCCGATACCGAACACCCATGGGTCCAGGTCAACGTCTGCAGTAACTGCGCCGCCGTTGATCGCAACGTCCGTGTTCAGCCACAGCTTCTTCACGTCAAGGTTCAGGAACCAGTCGTCAGTTACATCGATGTCGACACCCGCTTGGGCCGCAAAGCCAAAGCCATTGTCGTAATTGATGCTGGCAAGATCGCCCGGGTCGCTGCTGTAGAAGAAGGTATAGTTGATGCCTGCGCCCAAGTAAGGACGCACGGAATTTTCCGCATTGAAGTGATACTGCATCAGCAGGGTTGGCGGCAGCACCCAAGTATGGCCGAGGTCAAGGTCGCCAAGCGCTGTGCCAGTTGCGGTCACATTGTGCTTCGAAGTCGCCAGGATAAGCTCTGTGGACCAGTTTTCGGTCCAGTAATAGCTGATATCCAGCTCTGGCACCAGGCTGCTGTCCACATTGGCCTGACCGCCAATAGACGTAGTGCTGCTTTCATCAGGCGCAACATCAATCAGACGCACCCGGATTTGCCAGGGGTTTTCCACATCGCTTGCCATTGCGGCACCAGCACCAAGCTGGAGGGCGGCAGCACAGGTCAATACTTTCACATAAGTCGAGATACGCATGTCAATTTCCTCGTGTGTTTCCATTGAGGAATTGATAGGAAATCGGGGCAGTAAAACCCTTGATAAAAGTCAAGTTTCCACTGTTAAATCAAAAGGGTAACCCTAGTTTGGGTGCGACATTTCGTCCTCATCATCATCCAGGAGGATCCTGTGCGCTGCGCCCTCAAGGTCATCATACTGATTGTGCCGCAAAGTCCACAGGAAACCGGCGAGGCCAACAAGGCCAAGCGTCAGGGCAATCGGGATCAGATAAAGGAGAATGTCCATCTAGCTATTCTTGCGCAGATTAAGTCGGAATGCATTCAAAATCACCACCAGCGACGACCCGGACATGGCCACGGCCGCCACAAGGGGCGTGACATATCCAAGCACCGCAGCCGGGATGGCAATCACATTGTATATGGCCGCCAGAGCGAAATTCTGCTTGACCAACCGGGTTGAAAAAACTGCATGATCGTAGGCGGTTAACACGGGCGCCAGCTGGTCCCCCTGGAAAACGACATCAGCCGTATTCTGGGTAATGTCCATGGCACTTGAGGGCGACATGGACACCGCCGCCGCCGACAGGGCCGGCGCATCATTCAGACCGTCCCCCACCATCAGCACGGAGCGTCCCTGTTCCTTCAACGCCGCGAGATACTCGCATTTGCCGGCAGGCTTCACTTCGGCACGGACATGATTGATCCCCAGCGCCGCGCCCACCTCTTCAGCGACCTGTGTGCGGTCCCCCGACAGCAAATGTAATTCAAGCCCACGTGCCTTAAGGGTTGCTACTGTCTCACGGGCGTCCCTGCGCAACTGGTCCGCAAACTGGAAACGCGCTTTCGGTTTGCCGTCCACCGCCAGCCAAAGCTCAAGTACCGCATCACCATCGTCCGGCTTGCCGCCACACCAGGCACGACTACCCAGCTTCACCGATTTGCCATGAACGCTTGCTTCCATGCCGTGGCCGGGAACCTCAGAAGGTTCAAGCGGAAGCACGGTGCCGTCGAATGCATCGCGAAGCGCGCGGGCGAGCGGGTGTTTGCTGTGCGCGGCCAGTGAGGCGGCAAGGGCGAAGTCTTCCGGGCTCGCATCATGCTGCTTGAGTTCCGGGTGCCCGACGGTCAGCGTGCCAGTTTTGTCGAACACTACAGTATCTATGCCCGTGAGCTTTTCGAGCGCGTCGCCCGATTTCAGAAGCACACCAGCGCGCATCAGCTTGCCGCTAGCCAGAACCTGCACCACAGGGACAGCCAGCCCCAACGCACAGGGGCAGGTGATGATCAGCACGGTCACTGCATGCAGAAGCGATTCCTGCCACGGCGCGGCCACCAGAAGCCACCAGCCAAGGAACGTCAGTGCGCCCATGGCGTGAACAACCGGCGTATAGAGCTTTGCTGCCTTATCGGCCAAGCGAACATATTTGGCCCGGCCCTGCTCAGATGTTTCCATCAATTTGACGATTTCACTGAGGAGGCTTTTTTCACTGGCTTTGGAAACCCGAACCTGCAGCGGCGCCGACAGGTTCACCGTGCCCGCGAACACATCCGCGCCTTCGGCAACCGCTTCAGGCACGGTCTCACCAGTAATCAGCGACATATCAACCGCAGATGCGCCCCTTTCAACAATGCCGTCCGCCGGAATCGATTCGCCCGTAGCCACCAAAACTAGCGCACCTTGGCGCAGTTCCTTGATCGGCACCTGGGTCACCTTTCCGTCTTCCAGCACCGTTGCGACTCCAAGAAGCCGGGACAGCAGCTTCGATGCCGATTCGCGCGCCTTGCCCTTGGCCCGGGCGTCCAGATACCGGCCGATCAGCAGGAAGAACAGCAGCATCACAGCGCTGTCGAAATAGACATGGTCACCGTGGCGCAGGGTCTCCGATACGCTCATGACGCAGGCCAGGATAACCGCCAGAGAAATGGGCACATCCATGTTGGTGTGCTTTTCCTTGAGAACCGCGTAAGCCGACCGGAAGAAGGGTTGGCCCGCATAGATCACCGTCGGTAGCGCGATCAGCGCCGATATCCAGTGGAACAATTCCTTGGTGGCAAGCCCCATGGTCTCAGAGCCCGTGGACCACAGCCCAATGGAGATCAGCATCATGTTGGCGGCAGCAAAACCAGACACAGCAATGGCGCGCAACAGCGTACGTTCCTGGCTGTGGCTGGCGGCTTCGTTATCGTTGAGAGCATGCAGCTTGTAGCCAAGCTTGGTGACAACGGCGCCCAGCATATCGCCGCGCTCACGCGCACCGGCCCAAGTGACAGTCAGACGTTCGGTCGACATATTGACCCGTGCGCCCGTCACATCAGGTTCCGCTGTCAGGGCATTTTCGATCAGGCGAATGCAGGAAGCGCAGTGAATGCCCTCAACCCCAAGCGACAGCGTGTAGCTGCCGTCTTCGTTGTCGTGGGCCAAGAGAGAATAGGCTGCCTGATTATCCAGTTTGCTGGCTGCAGCGTGGGCGGCTTCGCACCCGGGGCAGCAAAACTCCGCGTTGCCACCTGTTTCGGCTCCGCACTGTTTGCACAGTTTTACCTCGCAACAACTACTCGTTTTGCCTGTTGATACTGCTTCTGTTGCCATTCGACAAAAATCCGTACTTCCCACTGACCTGGCTCAGGGAAACTCACCGGCGCGTCATAGGTGCCAGCGCCCGACTGTTCCAGGTTCAGCCTAAAATCCATTCCAGCCTGTGTCGGACGGCTGATTTCGGCATGCACCGATGCGCCATCGATGAACCGTGATTCGGCGTCCTTCAAAGTCACCATAAGGCTGGAGCCGGCTACAAGGTCAAGCGTTGTATGCCAACCAAGAGCATCCTGCTCTTCCGCGGCGGCCACTGTCTCATTGTAGCGCAGTCCTTCTTCGTAGGCATGCTTGGTAACGACACCCGTATGGGTGCTGGTGGCCAGATAGACGAAGATGCCGTCCAGAATGGCGATTACAACGAAGAAACCAACGATCATCCAAGGGATGAAGCGGCCACTTTTCTGCGTCATTTCTTCCGTCATCACAGTCATTCTACTGGCTCCTGCTGGCGAAGTGGCTGTCATATACGGCCTGCTCGCCACTCTCTGCACCCTCAGGCACAACCTCTTCAATCACGAAGCGGAAATTCTCGCGCGCCTTGTTTTGTTTCGGTGCCGTTACAAAAACCCGGAAGTGCCCGACGCTGTCTGCGAACACATGCAGGTGGTCAATCTGTACGTCCCCCGCACCTTGGGCACGGACACTTGCCCCATCAAGACCCTCAATGTGCAGCCGGAAATATTTATCCTCATAGGATTTGTTCAGAACCTTGACGTTATAGCCGTTGCGCACAGTGCCATCCGACAGGGCGACAAACAGCGGGTTCCGATCATGCAGGACATGCAGTTCCACAGGCGCGCGGTTGACAAGCGAGAACAGCATCACAGCGCCCACCACAGACAGAATGGTGATGTACCAGAATGTCCGCGGGCGCAGCAGGTGCGTCTGTACCGTTTTTTCAATCTCACCAGCGCGGCGCTGGTCTTGGTTGTGGGTGGTGTCATAACGGATCAGGCCACGCGGCAGCTCTACCTTATCCATGATGTTGTTGCAGGCATCCACGCACAGGCCACAGGCGATACATTCCATCTGCAGGCCGTCGCGGATATCGATGCCCATCGGGCAAACCTGAACGCAGGCCGTACAGTCAACGCAGTGGCCGCGCCCTTCCCAGCTTTCACCCTTCTTGTGCTTGCCGCGCTTCTCGCCGCGATCTTCATCATAAGTGATGATCAGCGTATCCTTGTCGAACATGGCCGATTGGAAGCGCGAATAGGGGCACATATACATGCACACCTGTTCACGCGCGAAGCCCGCCATCAGGTATGTGGAGAAGGTCAACGCGATAATCCAGCCCAGGATGGACGTAGGCACATCAAGGTGGATGATATGGTCAATCAACGTCGGCGCGTCGTTGAAATAGAAGACCCAAGCACCGCCGGTGAGTAGGCCGATCAGTATCCACAGGGAATGGGTGAGCGCCATTTTCCAGAGCTTATCGAAGCCCCAGGGCGCTTTCTTTAGCTTCATGCGGGCGGCACGGTCGCCCTGCACAATCCGCTCCACCCAGACGAACAGGTCGGTCCAGACAGTTTGCGGGCAGGCATAGCCACACCAGACGCGGCCAAACAGGCTGGTGACGAAAAACAGTGCCACCGCAGCCAGGATCAGAATACCGGTGAGGTAGTAAACCTCCTGCGGCCAAATCTCGATAAAGAAGAAATAGGCCCGCCGGGCAGGCATGTCGATCAGGATTGCCTGGTCCGGCGCGTGCGGCCCCCTGTCCCAGCGGAGGAAGGGCGCAAGATAATAGATGGCCAGGGTCGTAACCATGACCGCCCATTTGATCTTGCGGTATTTGCCCCAAACCCGTTTTGGGAAAATGCGCTCTTTCTTTTCAAAAAGCTTGATCGGGGCCGCACTGTCGCTCATCAGATGATGCTCCTGTTCCTACTCGCCGCCACCCAGCGAATGCACATAAATGGCAAGCTGCCGGATTGTGCTTTCGTCAAGGCGGGCAGCCCATGAAGGCATTACACCATGCTTGGGCCGGCGTATCTGTGACATGATGTCCCCTTTGGTGCCGCCATAGAACCAGATGGCGTCAGCAAGGTTGGGGGCACCGAAATCACGGATACCTTTGCCGTCCGTACCGTGGCAGGCAGAACATTGCTGTTCAAAGAGATCCTTGCCCGGACCGGCGTAGCCACTGCCGTTCGTGAAGCTCAGCACATAATCGGAAATATCGCTGATTTCCTTTGTGTTCAGCATATCACCAAAGGCAGGCATTTCTGAGAAGCGCGTCTCATCATGCTCACCGCGGATACCAACGCGGATGGTTTCATGGATGGTGTCCACGTCACCGCCCCAGAGCCAGTCATCGTCCAGAAGGTTCGGGTAACCCGCCGAGCCTGACCCACCCGTGCCGTGGCAGGTGGCGCAATTGTCCTTGAATGCTGAAGCGCCGCCCGCAACCGCGAAGGCATAAAGGGTGTCGTCAGCTTCGATCTCCTCAAACGAGGAAGCATTGAAGCGGTCGAGGTAGGCAGCGCGGCGCGCCACGATCTCACCCTGGCTTTCCTTCAGCTGGCTATATTGGGTCCAGCCCATTCTGCCTTGCGTGCCGCCACGTTCGCCGTCACCCGACAGGGTTGGCCAAGCCGGGTAAACCACCCAGTAGCCAATGGCCCACAGGATACACAGCAAGAGGACAAACAACCACCAGCGCGGCGCAGGGTTATTCAGTTCCTTGATGCCATCCCATTCATGACCGGTGGTCTCAACACCGGTGAAATCGTCTTTTTCAATGTTATGGTCGCTCATGCGTCGTCCCCTTCAAGAGGAATGAATCTGTGGTTTTCGATGACCTTCTTCTTGCTCGGCCGGAACGCCCAGATAGCGATCCCGCAAAAAGTCGAGAAGAAGAAGAGGAGCCCGGTCATGCCGGCATTATCGGAGATCCAGTCGATCATTCGCCGCTCCTCTTCGAACCGTCATGGGTATAGTCCTTCAGCTCCGCCATCGTGCCGAGGACCTGAAGATAGGCAATCAGGGCATCAAGCTCGGTGGTGGTTTCCTGACCATCGAAGTTGCGCATGTTTACCTTGCTGTACCGCTCAGCCAGGCCGTCGTGATAATCACTCTCGTCCTGTGCCTGCGCCATGGCGTCATTATAGGCATTGGCGATCTGCTCGTCGGTGTAGGGCACGCCCACCATCCGAAGCGCTTCCATATGTTCGCCGATGTCCGCGAGGTCTGCACCCCGGTGAGCCAGGTGGGCATAAGGCGGCATGATCGATTCAGGCACCACGTCCTGCGGACGGGTCATATGCTGAATGTGCCAGAGGTCGGAATATTTGCCGCCCACGCGGGCCAGGTCTGGGCCTGTCCGCTTGGAGCCCCACTGGAACGGGTGGTCGTACATGCTTTCCGCTGCCAGTGAATAGTGGCCATAGCGTTCCACTTCGTCGCGAAGCGGACGAACCTGCTGGCTGTGACAGTTGTAGCAGCCTTCGCGCAGGTAGACGTTATAGCCCGCCAGCTCAAGCGGGGTGTAGGGCCGGACGCCCTTCACGGGTTCGATCGTGGTTTCCATGCGGAACAGTGGCACGATCTCGATGATGCCCCCGATGGAGATGGTGATCACAACAAAGATCAGCATCAGGATCGAGTTTTTCTCAAGCGCAGTGTGTTTCTTAAGCATGCGCTGCCTCCTCAGACTTCAGGCTGGCGGCAGGAACGGCGTCCCCGCGGACAGTTTTGATGAGGTTGTAGACCATGATCAGTGCGCCGGAGAGGAACAAAAGACCGCCCAGTGCCCGGATCAGATAGAGATTGTGCTTCGCAGCAACCGTCTCGATAAAGCTGTACTCAAGGAAGCCCATGCTGTCGTAGGAACGCCACATCAGGCCCTCCATGATGCCGGACACCCACATGGATGCGATATAGAGCACGATGCCGACAGTGGAGATCCACAGGTGCGTGTTCACAAGCTTGAGGGAGTAGAGTTCAGTCTTGCCCCACAGGCGTGGCACCAGGTGATAGATCGCACCGAAGCTGATGAAGGCCACCCAGCCGAGGGCACCAGAGTGCACGTGGCCGATTGTCCAGTCTGTATAGTGGCTCAGCGCGTTGACTTCCTTGATCGACATCAGCGGCCCTTCGAAGGTGCTCATGCCGTAGAAGGCAAGCGAGATGATCATGAACTTCAGAACCGGGTCCTCGCGCAGTTTATGCCACGCGCCAGAGAGCGTCATCATACCGTTGATCATGCCGCCCCAGGAAGGCATCCAAAGCATGATCGAGAAGGTCATGCCAAGGGTCTGCGCCCAGTCAGGCAACGCAGTGTAATGCAGGTGGTGCGGGCCAGCCCAAATGTACATGAAGATCAGTGACCAGAAGTGCAGGATCGACAGGCGGTAGCTATAGACCGGACGACCCGCGCGCTTCGGCACGAAGTAATACATGATCCCCAGGAAGCCTGCGGTAAGGAAGAAGCCAACCGCGTTGTGGCCGTACCACCACTGGATCATCGCAGACTGCACACCACCCCACAGCGGGTAGGATTTCGTGTCCAGGAAGGATGTCGGGATGGAAACGTTGTTCACAAGGTGCAGCACAGCAACCGTCACGATGAAGCCCAGGAAGAACCAGTTCGCCACATAGATATGCGGCTCTCGGCGGTTCTTCAGCGTCATCAGGAACACCACCAGGTAGGCAACCCACACCAGCGTCAGCCACAGGTCAGCATACCATTCCGGTTCGGCATATTCCTTGGCCTGCGTCACGCCTGTGACATAGCCAATCGCCGCCATGACGATAAAGAGCTGATAGCCCCAGAAGGTGAATTTGGACCAGCCGTCACCCCAAAGCCGGGTCCGGCAGGTGCGCTGCACCGAATAGTAGCTTGTGGCAAACAGCACGTTACCGCCAAAGGCGAAGATAACGGCTGACGTGTGAAGCGGACGCAGGCGCCCGAAAGTAAGATATTCCCCGATATTGAGCTGTGGGAACGCCATCTGGAGTGCGATAAACACCCCGACCAGGAACCCCACAACGCCCCAAAATACCGACGCGATCGTGAAAAGCTTCACGATCTCATCGTTATAAGTCGGTTTTTCTGAAAGCATATTCATCTTTCCATCCTTAAAAAACCATGCTGCTGGCTATGACAAACAAACTGATACTATTGAAGACCAACACACCGCGAACGGCTGTGGCCATGTGACGGGGCCAGCGCCTGACGGCGAATTGTCCCCCTGACCCAATAAGAAAAAGCGCGGGCATGGTGCCCACACAGAAGGCGCCCATGGCCATGGCTGCGGCAAGCGGGCTGGCGATTGAAGCAACCGCCATCAAGGCCGCGGCCAGAAGGCCACAAGGCAAAAATCCAAGAATGACGCCGAGGGCGTAACGGTGCACCACCGACGGCGCCTCGAAGAACGGGCGGGCGGCACGACCAACCACACCACCGAGGTGTGAAAGCGCGCGACCGAGGACAGGCGGCCATACCCGGGTCTTGAGGCCCGGAAAGGCAGCGGCGAGAAAAAGCACCGCCGCCACACACAGAAGGCCGACAGTCACCGCACGTTGGGCGGGCGCCTCAAACAGGTAACCCGAAAGGCTGGCTGCCAGAACGCCAAGAATCATATAGGTAGTCATGCGGCCCAAATGGTAGGGCACGAGCAAGGCGCCTGTCGCGCGCTTCAGGCCCTTCGCCTGACCGCGTGGTGCCTCTGCTCCCACTTGCGCAAGCACAAATGGGCCGCACATTCCGGCGCAGTGCGTCAGACTGCCCAGAAGCCCGCCCAGAAACAGGGTCACCATAACGCTACCATGATCAACCAAGGCAGCTTGGCAATATTGGATAAAAAGCTCCACCCGCGTTGCCTTTTGTATTCAACCAAACATGTCGCCAACATACCGATTTACAGCGTCGGTATATTGACAAATGTCAAATACTTGGAACTCTGCGACAGCTTGTCTCATTTTTGCCGCCGCCTACTCAGAGCAAGAAGGTGGGATTATGCCAGCAAGGCGGAGCCGGGGCAAGGCGAAGGCCAGCCCCGATCAGGAAAATCTTTAAAAATCAGAGGCCTATGAAAGGCTGAACCATACGTCCGATAAAGCTGTGGAGCCGGATTGGCGCGTCAGTAACCACAAGGCAAATGCAGTCTTCGCCCTCGTCAATCATGGGCTGGTGATCCACCACATCACTGTCTGCCAGCTCCAACTGGCCGGGCCCATAGCGCGTCTCGCCTACATGGTAGCTGCCGCGCAGCACCAGCGTCATCTCAAGCCCCTTGTGGTCGTGAACCGGCATCTCCGTGCCGCCACGAGCCCTCAAAAGCCAGAGCTTCTCGCCGTCGGGCCCGTTTGAAAGCTTGTGCTGGTACATGCCGGGGCCCATCATCCGCCACTTCAAGTCGTCAAGCGGCTTGTCGAGGTAGGCCCGCAGCACCGCCGGCAGATCGCGGTCCGACGTCAGCACAGGGGCCGCGTCTTCTTCATCCATGTCCGACATGTCTATCCGCGCCATCAGCGCGTCAAACGAGCAGTCCAAATCAGCTGTCGGCTCCTGGGCGTCAAAAAGCGCGCCACCGATGGCTTCCGCGTCCGCAACCCTGGCCTTTAGGCCAGGGTGATAAGCCACATGGCTCGCCACCAGGAGCGCCCGCTCGTCCGACAGGGCGCCAGCCGCATATGATACCAACCATTCATCAGGGATAAGCCCAACTTGCGTCATCCCATTTCTCCTAACTCGTCACGCATGGCGCCAAACGCCAGTCTAATTCTCGATTTAACTGTCCCCAGCGGCAGCGACAGCTTTTCCGCGATCTGGGAATGGGATAGTTCCTCAAAGAAGGAAAGGTGAATCACTTCCTTGTATTTGGGCTTCAGTTCCTCGATGGCCTTGGAAACCCGCTCAGCTGTCTGGTTTTCAATCACCGGGCGGTCGGTTTCTTCATCAGCCTGCATATGATGCAGGTGGTCATCCGCGTTTACTTCCGGGTATTTGACCCGGCGGCGATAATCGATGAAGGCATTTCGTGCGATCCGGAACATCCAGGTCGACAATTTGGCCTTGTCGCTCTGGAACTGGTGAGCCTTGCGCCAAACCTTGATCAGGACTTCCTGCATCAGGTCTTCTGCAACTTCTGCCGTGACCCCCATGGACATCAGGTGGGCCTTCAGTCGCGGCGCAAAATAGACAAATACCCGTTTGAAAGCCGCCTTGTCCCGGCGCTCTGCTACACGGGCCATCAGCTCTTCGTGCGACAGGCTTTCAATATCTTCTTCTACTGCGGCTATGTTAACCACCCTTGCTGTTGAGCGCGGACAGTCAGATATGCGGGCACGCTCATTGGTATATTCCCCAACCATCATCGGGAACATTAACGCGAGAATTGGATTGTTTCCAGTCTCGTCAAAATATTGTGCCTGCGCTTTCATGCCCTTGGTACGCGGGCACACCCAAAGTGGATCACACAGAGTATGATTGGCTGCCCGCAAGATAAGGTCGTTGGCTTATTCTAGATGGACAGAGTTAGATGGATTGAGATTGAGCTAGATGCAGGTGCCCCCGGACAAATCATTATTTATGAGCCGCAGCCTTCGAGCGTGTTGGCGCGCACAATGGCCGTCGCTTCCAGGATCACCTGCGGATCCCCAATGTGGTTGGCCAGCAGCAGAACCAGCTTCGCAGTTGCCTTTTCACTTTGGTCATCTGTCATGCCGCGGTGCATGTCCATGATGGCCTGGTAGACGTCGTCATGTTCTTTCAGGTTCGCTGAGAGGGTCAGGGATGCCATGTCATTTTCCTCCTTGCAGGGCGACGGCGACGTCACACGCCTTTTGGATTTTATCAGCCTGAGGCTGCTTCCATCGCGCAGCGACATACTGGTCAGGCCTGAACAGATATGTAGTACCGACGTCGGCGCCAAGCCGGGCCGCCAACAGCCCCTTCGTGTCATGAAGCACGGGGAAATCGGCGTCCGCGCCGGTACCAACAAGCAGCACTTCTACCGGGACATCTTCTTTAGCAAGGGCCTTCAGTGCCGTCCGATTGCTGGAGTCCAGCACCGCATCACCCATGAAAACCACGGCTTTGAATTGCCACCCCAACTGGTTGATGAACCAGGCCGGGGTGCCGTCCACCTTGATCGGAGCGTCAATGGTGTTGGTCCCGGGCGCGATGCCGCCATCCCAAGGCTCCTCATCGGGACTATTGAGGCTTGACGCAGGGTATGGCACGGGCATCGAAAGCCGACCGGAATTCACGAAAGCCCGCACACAAGACACATCCTTGGCAAGCTCAAGCGTAGCGTCCCGGAACATCATGGATGCCCGGCTTTTCGGCGTAATGAAATCAGTGGACCGGGTGGAATTGAGAATGTTGACTTCCGCCGCGAGCGTGCGTTCCTCGTCATAGCTTCTGATCAGGCCTTCATTCGCCTTCCCCTTCAGCACAAGGTCCAGCTTCCACGCTAGGTTGTCTGCATCCTGGAAGCCTGTATTGGCCCCGCGCGCTCCGAAAGGCGACACCAGATGGGCGGAATCACCGGCGAAGACCACATGGCCGTGGACCATGTTCTTCACCTGCCTGCAATTGAAAGTGTACACCGATATCCATTCATATTCGAACTCGACATCGTCCCCGAGCATCGCCTTAATGCGCGGCGTGACATTCTCAGGCTTGACGATCTCTTCACGGTCGATGTCCCAGCCCACCTGGAAGTCGATACGCCAGACATCGTCCGGCTGCTTATGTAGCAGCACCGACTGCCCCGGGTTGAAAGGGGGGTCGAACCAGAAGTGCCGTTCGGTCGGTCGCTCCGCCTTGAACTTCACATCGGCAATCAGGAAGTTGTCCTTGAAGGTCTGGCCCTGGAATTCCATGCCCAGCATTTTCCGCGTGGGCGAGCCGGCGCCGTCGCAGGCGACCAGCCAGTTGGCGGCGAGCGCGTAGCCGCCTTGAGGTGTTTCAATCTGTGCGACCACACCGTCCGGGCCGTCAGAAATAGAGGTAACCTCATTCCCCCAGCGGATTTCAACATTGTCCAGCTTCTCAAGCGCGGCCAGGTTGAACTCTTCGTTATAGTACTGCTGGATGTTGATCATCCCGGGGAATTTCTGGTCCTTTTCGGGCAGCAAATCGAAGCTGTAGACAGGCTCTGGGTCATCCTTGAAAAACACCCGGCCAATGTTCCAGCTGACGCCCTTTTCAACCATCGCCTCGCCAAAGCCCAGACGGTCCATGATCTCGAGGGGGCGCTTTGCATAGCAGATAGCCCGGGAGCCATCCGACAACTGCGTGCCCCGATCCACAACGATCACCCGGTGCCCGCGCAATCCCAGATCCAGCGCAGTGGCAAGGCCGATCGGCCCTGCCCCCACAACCAAAATGGACGTGCGCTCGGTTTCGCCGCTTTTGACAGCCGCCGGCACAACAGCCGGGAAGGAAGGGGGAACATAAGCCATACGATTGATCTTTCTTCGGAATCGGAACCGTTAGTCCTGCAACTGGGCCCAGACCTCGCGGTCACGCTCTGCGGTCCAGATGCGCGGCCAGTCGGTGCCCTCGAACTCGTCCCACAGGCGCTGCACGTTGAAGGGCAGGCAATGTTCGAAAATCGGCCAGGCGCCGAACTTGGGGGCAAGCGCCGTATGGGTTGCTTCAAACGCATCCTTCAGCGTGCCGCCATTCTTGTGGGCTGCGCCCACTTCCCGGATCATGGTCTTGAGGAATTCCCGCGTCTGTTCGATCGCGGCATCGACCTTGTCGCGGCCATGAGCCACCGCGCCACGCCCGCCGATCAGCGCCTCGGCCCCATAGGCCTTGACCTTATCAAGCGTGCCAGAAGACCAGTCCATATGGAAGGCGTCACCAGTATAAAGCGCGGCTTCGGCCTCGACCAGGTCACCCGCGAACAGGACCTTCTGTTTGGGTAGCCAGGCCACAATGTCACCTGCCGTGTGCCCGCGCCCACAATGTTCCAGAACAAGGGTGCCACGGTCGCCGCCCAGTTCGATCTCAAGCCTGTCATTGAAGGTGATGTCTGGATGGGTCAAGCCCGGGATGGACTCTGGCTCCTTGAACAGGCGGGGCATCCGGCCAAATTCGCTATCCCAGTCTTCCTTACCGCGCTCATTGATCAGAAAAGCCGTCTTCTCGTGGGCGATGATGGTTTCCGCCTCAAACGCGGCAGCCCCCAGAACGCGGACGGCGTGATAATGGGAAAGCACCAGATATTTCACGGGTTTCTTGGTGTGCTGGCGCAGCTTCTTCAGCCATTCCCCAGCAGCAACCGGTGTGGCGCGCGCTTCGAAAGCGACGATGAAGTCTTCCCCTTCGATCGCGCCAATATTCGGATCACCTTCCGCCGTCAGTGCATAGACACCGTCGGCCAGCACCTCAAGTGTCTCAACTTTTTCACCTAAATCAGCTGATGAAGCAAAAGCCTTCGCCATGCTTGTCTCCTGTAATTTGCTTTAGCCAAATATAATCGAATTTATCGCGACTGCCTGTCCCTTCGCCATGGGACAAATGCCCGCCACCAGTATCCTAGGAAGCGCGCCTATTGCGCAAGCACAGCGAGAAAAGCTCGTTCTGCGACGAGATATTGAGCTTCGCGTAAGCGCGTTTCCTGTAGGTCGCCACGCTTGTAGGCGCAATATCCAGATCCAGCCCAATCCCTGCTGTTGTGAAGCCAAGCAGGATGCGTTCGCATACCTGTTTTTCCCGGTCTGTCAGCACAGAAAAGGCTTCAACATCACCAGTCACCATATCGTGCACAATGCTTTTGCGGATGATGTTTTCGCTGCCGTTGTCCTGGAACACGAGGCCGCGAGCTTTTGAAAGCTCATAGTGCTTGGCAACCAAGGCCGTCACAAGCGGCATCACCGCGCATAAGGTGTCCCATTCGTCATCGGTATAGGTATCCGACCCCGCCAGACGGTAGAAGTTGCAGTAAACCTTACCGTCTTCCACCTTGCCG
The DNA here is from genome assembly GCA_050300975.1 of Kordiimonas sp. GTDB lineage: Bacteria > Pseudomonadota > Alphaproteobacteria > Sphingomonadales > Kordiimonadaceae > Kordiimonas. The sequence continues at coordinate 9,046 of JBNKYQ010000001.1, read as the reverse complement.
ACAGCAGCGGCCTTGTCGATCAGGCCACAGCTATCGAAGAAGTGGTCCTTGTAGCTGGGGGCATAGCCTTGGTTCATGCCACGGCGGCGCTCCAGCGTGTGATACCGTTCCTTTTCCAGTTTCTGGATATCGGGATAGTTCGGGTCTTCGGTGTGAAATTTTTCCACATAGGCCCGGGCAAGCCGCTCGGCGGCATCTGCGGGCATTCGGCTGTGCGTGAACAAGTGCCCGGCTTCGCCGCTATTGGTGTAAGTAAAGACCACGCAGTGGTCCACAGGCACCACCGCAGACAGGAAACCGATCAGCCGTCCTTCGAAAATCTCCTCGCCCACCGCACGCGTCAGCTTGGCCACCTCGGCCAGCAGGTCGGTCGCGGCCGGGCATGTTTTCACTAGATTCGCAAAGGCTGTTCTTGCTGTCACGTTTAGTGTCCTGACGGTTTGGCGATATTGGCCCCCAATTCGGATTCAAGCAGTTGGCGATCATAGGTCATCCTGTCGGCACGGGCCTGGTTCGACCGGTCAAGCCAGGAAATCGCCATCACTAGCAGGAAGGTCACGGGCATGCTGATGACCGTTGGATAGGTATAGGGGAACAGGGCTTCCTTATAACCCAGTGCCGCCACCATGACGCCCGGGCTGGCGATGATCAGGCCAACGCACAGCGCAAGCCCCAAGTAGCCGCCCCAGACAACACCCCGCGTGGTCAGGCCTTTCCAGTAAAGGGCAAGAAGGATGATCGGGCAATTCACGCTTGCGCCGATGGCAAGCGCCAGCGCAGCCGTTACGGCAACATTCTCACCTTCGAACGCAAGGCCCAGGCAGATGGCCAGCACCCCGATGGCGATAGTTGCCGCCCGGGTAACATAGACTTCGCGTTCATCGGTCAATTTGCCGTCCGAGAACACCTGAGAATAGAGGTCGTGCGCCACGGTCGCCGCGCCAGAGAGCGTCAACCCCGCCACGACGGCCAGAATGGTCGCAAAACACACAGCGGCCATGAAACCATAGACAACATCACCGCCCGCGATGCGAGACAAGTGGATGGCTACCATATTGGCGCCGCCTTGAAGCGCACCCGCGTCATCAAAAATCGTGGGGTCCGTTGCCAACAGATAAACCGCGCCAAGGCCTATGATCAGGATGAGGATATAGAAGTATCCCATGATGGACGTGGCGTAGAAGACCGATTGCCGCGCGTCCGCCGCGTTCTTGACAGTAAAGAAGCGCATCAGGATATGCGGCAACCCCATCACACCGAACGCCATGGTCATGGCAACTGTTGCCACCGCGACTGGGTCACCGCCGAACCAACCAGTGGTGCCAAGGATGCGCTCGCCAAGGGGGCTGATCTCTGCCGCCTGCACCATCACGCTGTCTAGCGAGAAGCCGGTCCGCTCTAGGATCGCGTAGGTCAGGTAGGTGCCGCCAAGCAACAACAGGCTGGCCTTGATGATCTGGACCCACGTTGTGGCAACCATGCCGCCGAAGGTGACATAGATTGTCATCAGAAGGCCGACGATCATCACCGCCCAGATATAATCGAGGCCGAACAGCACCTGGATGAGCGTACCCGCGCCAACCATCTGGGCGATCATGTAGAAGATGACGATACACAGCGAAATGCAGGACGCCATGATGCGAACTGGCTTTTCATCCAGCCGGTTCGACAGCACATCAATGAACGTGATACTGCCCAGATTTCGGAAACGTTCGGCGACCACCATCAAAATCAGCGGCCAGCCCACCATGATCCCGACCCCCAGGACAAAAGCGTCCTGGCCGCGGAAATAAAGGGCACCGGTGATACCAAGGAATGTTGCCGCAGACATGAAATCACCGGCAATGGCCATACCGTTCTGCCAGGGCTTCAACCCACCGCCTGCAACCAGAAAGTCTTGCCTGGAGTGAACGCGTTTCGCTGCCCACCATGTGATCAGCAGCGTTGTCACAACAAAACAGATAAAAGTGGCCACTGCCGTAACATTCAAAGAGGGAGCGTACGCGCCTGCCTCCGCAGCATATGCACCAGAGCCTACGCCCACGAGAGAGGTAAGCAGCACCAACAGCACCGCCTTAAAATGTACCAAGCCATGCTTATTCATCTTCATCCCCCTGCTTGATGCCTTCAACAAGGGGATCAAGGTGATGTCGGCACCACCAGGTATAAATTCCGGAAACCGCTACGCCGAGCACGACCATGATCACGGACACCAGAAACACAAGGGTCATTTGCCCCCATACTTTGGTGCCAGCATAGGCGCCGTCACCGGTCAGCAAGAAGCCGTAGGCTGCATATGCGGCAACAAGAAAGAGCGAAAGGGACAGGGATATTTTCACGCGTTTCGCTATCAGCGGCTTCATCGCCTTCAGCTGCGCAGCTTCCCTGTCAGACAAACCCAGATCCATATTTCTCTACTTCCGTGATCAACCAAGCGGGGTGGATCAGGAGCACATGATGCAAGGCACCATATGCTCCTGAACCTAGGGGGGTTGGGATTTCCGCTTAGTAGTTGTAGGTGAACGTCAGACCATAAGTCCGCGGCATGCCATACTGGGCGAAGGCAATCCGACCACCACGCTGTGTAAATACGTGGGTCCGGTATTCCTCGTTGCCGATGTTCTGACCCCAAAGGGAAACTTCATAGTTGCCCTCCACAGACTTCCAGACCATGCGGGCGTCCCAAAGGTTGTAGCTTGGGATCGTCGCCAGATCGTTCATGTCCGGGTCATAGTAGCTCAGGCCCTGGTAACGCCATTCAACCACCGCCGACAGCGTACCGTTATCGCCCATATCATGCGTGTAGTTCATGTAGGCGTTGGCGCTGTGCTTCGGTGCCTGACGCAACCGGTTGCCGTTGAAGTTAGCCGTTGGGTCAGCCGCAGATGGCGTGCCCTGGAAGCTGGTGTATTTTGCGTCCAGGTATGCATAGGAGCCACCGAACTCAAGGCTCTGGGTCAACAGCGCTGTCCACTCCAACTCAAGGCCTTTGATCTCCGCTTTACCAGCGTTTTCAGTGATGAACTCACCGAAGTCGCCACCAAGTGGCTGGAAGAAGCGGGTTACCTGGAGGTCTTTATAGTCGGTGAAGAAGGCCGTCGCATTCAGGCGCAGGCGGCGATCAAACAGGTCCGACTTGATACCAACTTCATAGTTGGTTGCTTCCTCAGGATCGAACGGCGTAGCTGCAACAGCGGCTGTGGAAGCACTACCGGTGAAGCCACCGCTTTTGAAGCCGGTTGATACGTTCGCGTACATCAGGACAGAGTCGTTCAGACGGTAGTCCAGTGCGATGCGCCAGGAGAAATCATTCCAGGATTTCTCAAACGCCACCTCGTCAAAGGCCTTAAGGAGAAGACCAATGCCCGGATCCAGAACGGATTCGGCAGTACCCTTCTTCTTGTCGTGGGAGTAGCGCAGGCCGATTGTCAGGCCCAGGTCTTCGTTCACGTTATAGGTGCCCTGACCATACATGGCCCAGCTGGTGCCCTTGTGGGTCTGGTAGGATGTTTCTACATCCTGCCCTGCGGGACCGCCAAGGGTCGTGAATTCAAAGGTCTCGGAACGGTTGATTTCTTCCTTGGAGAAGAAGGCGCCCACGAGCCAGTCAAACGTTTCACCGCCAGGGGACGTCAGGCGGAATTCCTGCATCCACTGCTCAGACGTCTCAAGCGCAGAGTCGTTGATGTCGAAGGTGAAGCCCTGGCTTGCAGAATCGGTCAACAGCGGACCGGGGTTGCCGGAGCTACCAGTCAGATCGATCAGGCCAGGATATGGCGGCAGACCTTCAGAGTCCTCAAGCCAGTCGAAATCGCTCTCGCGGTAAGCGGTAAGCGACATGAAGCTGGCCCAGTCCATGTCATAATCAAGCTGCAGGTGGGTGCCGAACACATCGCGCTCGGTGTAGCCTTCTGTTTCAGCAAGCGTATCCCACGGGCTGGTGTCGCCGCCGAGTGCCGCGTTCACAGCGGCAGGGTCAGAGGCACAACCACAGTTGTGAAGCGGCCCGGCGGAGCCCACAGGCTCACGGTTGGTTGCGCCCATGCTGTCATCCGCACCATCGAAGGACAGGAGAGCCTCAAAATTGTCGCTCAGGACCCAACGGAACTGGCTGCGCCAGGCGAAGGTGTTCTGCTCGCCCCACTTCTTGCCGAAGTTCTCACCCGGCAGGACGTTGTCGATATAACCGTCACGCTTGCGGCGCGAAAAGGCGAACTTGCCAAAGAAGGTATCGCTGATCGGGCCTGAAATCATGCCGCCCGTATCGAAGGTGTCATAGTTGCCAACCGTCTGACGGACGCGGATTTTTGTCTCGTCGCTTGGCTTCGAGGTCACAAAGTTGATCGATCCGCCGATGGAGTTCTTGCCGTATAGGGTGCCTTGCGGGCCACGCAGCACTTCCACGCGCTCGAGGTCAAAAATGTCAAAGACCTGGGCAGTACGCGCCGCGATATAGACACCGTCAATCGATACCACTGTGGAGTCAGATGCCGAGGCGCCGTCCTCTTTGGTACCAATGCCGCGGATAGCGATTTCCGGCTGGCCTGGGCTAAAGGCAGCGAAAACCATACCGGGCGTGCGGTTACCAACATCCTGCAACGAAGCAATGTTGGCTTCACGCAGCTTGTCGCCAGCGATGGCCGTGATGGCCAGCGGAACGTCCTGCATGCTTTCGGAGCGTTTTTGGGCGGTTACTGTAATTTCTTCCAGCTCAAACCCCGAAAATTCAGAGTCCTGAGCCATTGCGTAGTTCGTAGGCAGCGCAGCCAGCAGGGCTGATGCCGAAGCAGTTAGCATAAGTTGTTTCATGTCACTTCCCATTTACATTACCGGCTGCAGCCTTCCTGCTGCAAAATCACGTTCTCAGCCGTTTCTTCCTTGTGACGTCAAACGTGAAACTCCCTCTATTCCGGTAGTGAGCGTTTCCCCTTCCAAAATATCCAACGTACCAACCAGCTTCTGTCCCCTTATTGGATGACAGGGGCCGTGCCATCCTCAGTTAGCCGTTGAATTCCGATCATTGATCGACCGGTCATTCTATAAAATAGATACACCTCCTCGTACTAATGTTCCAATCGCTGGCTCCAACTTAATTTTCCCAGCCTTTTTAGGCGTCAAAATCTAGAACCAGTTTTTTAGATACCGGGTAACTTTGACACGTAAGAATGAATCCTTTTTTAACGTCCTCGTCCTCGAGGCCATAATTTAGCACCATTTCTGCCTCGCCCTTCACAACCTTCGCGCGACAAGTGCAGCAAACACCACCCTTGCACGAATACGGGACATCGATGCCACTATCGGCGATATTGTCCAGAAGCGGCTTGTCCGATTGCTGGACCTCAAGGTTGAAGCTTTCGCCATCGCGGATAACCGTGAGACTGACCTGGCCACTTTTTGCACTCTTGGCGCGCGGGGCGGCGGCACTCATCGCGGCGGTGTCTGTCACGCCGAAATGTTCGTGATGAATGCGGGCTGGCTCAACACCCTCTTCCACAAGGGCACTGGTCACTTCTTCAATCATGGTGCCGGGGCCACAGACATAGACCTCGTCAATCCTGGCCGCAGGTACGATACGCCCCACGAGAGCTTTCGCTTTGTCACCGTCAAGGCGACCATTGAACAGCTCGATGTCGTTTTCTTCCTGACTCAGGAAATGATAGACGCTCAGCCGCCCCATAAACTGGTTCTTCAGGTCCGAAAGTCGGTTGCGGAAGATGATGGACCGGCTATTCCGGTTACCAAGGAACAAGACAAACTGGCTGTTTGGCTCTGCTTCCAGCGTGGTCTTGACAATGGAATAGATCGGCGTGATACCGCTGCCGGCGGCGAAAGCTACATAGGTGCGCTCTGCTGCCGGGTCCAATTCCGTGCGGAAGGTCCCGACCGGCGGAAAGACATCCAGGGTATCGCCAACCTTCAGCTCTTCATTGATGAAAGACGAAAACACGCCACCATCGACCTTGCGGACAGCAATATCCAGCTTCCCGTCCTGGACGCTGGACGCGATGGAATAGCTGCGGCGAACATCCTGATCAGCAAATTTCTTGCGTAACCCCACATGTTGACCTTGCTGGTATCGATAGGTATCCGAGAGCTCCTCAGGAACAGCAAAACTGACACACACGGCATCCTGAGCTTCCTGGACAATGCTTTGAACCGTCAACGGGTGATAATGTTTCATCTACTGATCCCTGACTTAGATACACTTAAAATATTCGAAGGGTTCGAGGCATGCGTTGCACTTGAAAAGCGCCTTGCAGGCCGTCGAGCCAAACTCGCTTGTCAGCGCCGTATCCTCAGACCCACACTGCGGGCAGGGAACCGTCATGGCTGCACCCCGCGTGCCGCACGGCGAAGGTGGCGCGATGCCATATTCCTTCAATTTCCGCCTGCCGTCCTCTGAGATCCAGTCCGACGTCCATGGCGGAGACAGAACTGTCTGCGTTTCAGTGGTATAGCCCGCGTCCTTGAGGGCCAACTCGATGGCGGCTGTGATCAGGCTGGTTGCCGGGCAACCCGAATAGGTTGGTGTCACGTCCAGTTTCACTGCCGCATCACCAACAATTGTCACCCCCCGAACAACGCCAAGGTCCACGACGGAAAGCACCGGCACTTCCGGGTCAGGCACGCCTTCAAGCACCTGCCAAACGTGCTGTTCGGTTCCAAACACTTCGATGTCTTTGGCGGATACTGTCATCATTATCACCAAGACAGGCCGGGATAAGCGCGCTGCAGGAACTGCATCTCAGCCAGCAGGTGCCCAAGATGTTCCGTGTGGTGCCCGGCGATGCGACCCCTGGTTGGCGCAGCCTTGCGCGCAGACGGCTGGATGTTGGCTTCTGTCAGCAGGTCAGCGACAGCCGCGCGCCAGGAAGCTTCGATCCCTGATGGCCGCGGAACAGTTCCTGCCTCATAGAGAGGCGCCTCTGCATCAACGTCCTTGAACATCTCGAAGGTGAATGACCACAGATCTTCAAGACCGTCCTGAACACGGCGATTGCCTTCTTCGGTGCCAAGTGCCAGGCGGCGGAACCAGTCTGCTGAAAAGCGCAGATGGTACTCAAGCTCGCGCACTGTTTTCGCCGCGATTCCCGCCAACTCTTTGTCATCTGAACCAACAAGCAGTTCAGACCGCTTCAGATGGAACACCATGAAAAGATAGTGACGGGCAATGGTTTTGCCAAAGTCCCCATTGGGCTGCTCCACCAACAGGTGGTTGCGAAAATCGTGGCCGTCCCTGTGGAAGGCCAAATCGTCTGCGCATTTGCCTTCGCCCTGCAATTTGGCGGCATATTCATAGTAGAGCTGCGCCTGCCCGATCAGGTCGAGCGCCAGGTTGGAGCAGGCGATATCCAGTTCCATCGCCGGCGCATGGCCAAGCCACTCTGACACACGCTGCCCCAGGATCAGGCTGTCGTCAGCCAGGCCAAGGACATACTCAAGAAGGGCTGCACCCGTTTCATTTGCTTTCTGCGACATCACATCCCTCCCTAAATATTCGGGACATCTTTGGGGATGTCGTAGAAGGTTGGATGACGGTAAATCTTGCTCTCTGCGGGTTCGAACAGCGCTGCAGCTTCGCCGGGATCGGATGCTGTGACATCCTTCGAGCGAACAACCCAGATACTGGTCCCCTCACCCCTGCGGGTATACAGGTCCCGCGCATTGTCGATGGCCATCTGCGCGTCTGCTGCGTGAATGCTGCCGGCATGCTTGTGCGACGTTCCGTTCTTGGAACGGATAAATACTTCAAAAAGGTCCCACTGATTACTCATATCACTCTCCCGACTTACGCTACTGCAGCATTCTGTTTCTGTTTGGCGGCATAGGCTTCCGCGGCTTCGCGAACCCACGCCCCTTCGTCATAGGCTTTGACACGGTCGCGGACCCGGTCGCGGGCGCAGATGCCTTCACCCCGGACCACGGCCCAGAATTCGTCCCAGTCGATCACGCCAAAATCATAGTGGCCACGCTCCTCGTTCCATTTCAGGTCCGGGTCAGGAACGGTAAGGCCAAGCGCCTCCGCCTGCGGTATGGTCGCATCAATGAAACGCTGGCGCAGTTCGTCGTTGCTCTGGCGCTTGATCTTCCACTTCATCGACTGCTCGGAATGGACGCTGTCGGAGTCGGAGGGACCGAACATCATCAGCGACGGCCACCACCAGCGGTCCAGCGCGTCCTGTGCCATCGCCTTCTGCTTCGCAGTGCCGTTGCACAGCGCCACGAGGATGTCGAAGCCCTGGCGCTGGTGGAAACTCTCTTCCTTGCAGACGCGGATCATCGCCCGCGAATAGGGTCCGTACGAACAGCGGCACAGCGGAATCTGGTTGGTGATAGCTGCCCCATCCACCAGCCAGCCGATGGCGCCAATGTCGGCCCAATTGAGCGACGGATAGTTGAAGATGGTCGAATATTTCGCCTTACCTTCATGCAGCTCCTGCACAAGGTCGTCGCGCGCCACGCCCAGCGTTTCAGCCGCGCTATAGAGGTACAGACCATGCCCCGCCTCATCCTGGATCTTGGCAATCAGGATCAGCTTGCGGCGCAGGGATGGCGCCCGTGTCACCCAGTTCCCTTCGGGCAGCATACCAACAATCTCGGAATGCGCGTGCTGGGCAATCTGCCGAATGAGCGTCTTGCGGTAGGCCTCAGGCATATAATCCTTGGGCTCGATGAACTGGTCGTCGTCGATCCGCGCCTGAAAGGCAATGTCATCCTCAGTTACCGTAGCCAGAGAGTTCTGCTGGTCTTTCTGTTTCTGCTCTTTGGTCCGTAAGTCAGTTGTGTACATTTGACTGCCTCTCCTCTTGCGCTTTGCCCTGGTGGCACTTTTGGTGCCTGATCAGCGCGACTTGTGGGTCATTTTATAATTAATCGACCGGTCGGTCAATATACTTCCAAAATGAACCACCCACATGCTCAAAGCTAGTTTCCGCGGTTATCCACCACTCTTTTGGCCTTGCCTTCAGAGCGCGGAACACCGCCCGGTTCCCTGAGGTCGATCCTTGTGGATACGCCAATCAGGTCCTTGATCTTTTTCTGCAGC